>NZ_JBCOCI010000024.1:0-55515 GCF_040929485.1 Phocaeicola sp. RTP21198st1_B8_RTP21198_201120
AGGTGATGGTTCTCCTGTTCATCAGATGCAGGCGTTCAGGCCGAGTGCGCCGGCAACGGCGGTGGCTACGGTGATGATTACTTTCAGAATCAGTGTCCAGGTGTTTTTCATTGTTCTTGAACTCATTGGAATTTTGTTTTAGAGGTTGATAATAAGTGAATTGTAATGGAAGCCAAGGGCTGAATGTGCCCCTATGACAAGCCGTTTTTCATTGGGGCACATTCAGCCCTTTAGCGTCGTGTCTTGCCTCCGTCGTACTGGGGTTCCGTCAGGCCTGTCCTCCGTTTTCCGGCTCCTTCGCCTCTCCGGTAAGATCCACACTGGTCTTTCCGGCTTTCAGCGCCTTCACCACCAGTCGGGCCGCCTTGCGCGTAGCCACCAGATTGAACATAGCTTCCTCCTGCAAGTTCTGGAAACGTGTTCCGGCACTCCAGTTCACATTCAGCTTTCTGACATGGATGGCAGGATTGTAGTCGGCAGCGCTTTCCGCTCCTATACTGTTGATGCTGATGGAGAAATCCCCCAAGTCGCCCAGCTGTATCTTCTGTCCTCCCAGAAGCTGTTCCCTCATGCAGTCCACTGCCATGGTGAGGATAGCCACGATGTCCGCACGCTTGTACACACAGCCGTGGCTGGCAATGTGCTCGGCAAAGCGGTTGATGTCCATCACTTCCGAATACTGTGCACTGGCGTAGGCCTTCTTGGCGGCGTCCACGTCCATCGGATTGCTACGCATAACGATACTGTAATTTACCATAGTCTGTTAAAATTAAAAGTTGATAATTGAGAATTAAGAAACACTGTTGCCGGGGAATGAAGTAAGTCAGCCGTCAGTCACTGTCCATTAACCGTCTGCCACTGGTTGCCGACTGCTGAAAGAACCCTATCTTTCACGTGTAAGATCCTATATCTTACAGCTGTAAGATTATAGATCTTTCGCCTTCATCGTCCCGACATTACAAAGATACGATGTGCGGATTCCGGAAAGTTGATTCCGGTGGATTGTGGTTGATAACAGTTGATTCTAGTTGATTATTGTTGGAAAAACATTCTTTCTTCTCGTCCGTTTTTCGTACTTTTATGGAAGTAAATAAAAAGTATGGAATGTATGGAGAATTTTGAGATACGCACGTACGGCCGCACCGAACTGGCCCTGTGTTATTTCCCGGATTTGAATCCGCAGGTGGCTTACCGTAAGTTGCAGTATTGGATTGACTATTATCCTCACCTCAGGGAGGAGCTGGAGAAGATGGGCAGTGGTTTGAGCTGCCGTACCTATATGCCGGCTCAGGTACAGCTGATTGTGGGGGCGATAGGGGAGCCGTGAAAGGGGATTGTGATGGGTGTGCAGCCAAATAAAAAGAATAGCTTCCCCAATTACGTAATCGATATTGCAAGTGAACGACCGGTTCGTGTTGACAGTTGCATTGAAAGATTGGCAATGTTGATATATGTGAATGAAAATGACACGAATGACGCCAATCAGAGATATAAACCCAATTTGCGCCATTCGTGTCATTTTCATTCTGAATAAAGAACGGAATAGAACCTCTATTCCCGTATTTCCCCCTTATGCACCAGCATTTTCACCAGTGTCCGTTTGGAATTGTGCGTGTCCGAAACCCATAGCACAGAGTCGTTTTGCGCATAGATGCGGGCAGGCTGGGAAAAAGCATATCCTTTTACAGTTTTTATTTTCTTGCTCCATTCGTTGGACTGGCGTTCATATATGTTGATGGCGTCATTATCGCCGGTAGCATACCAGCGGTCGCCGCACAACGCCAGTGTCTTGGGCTTGAAGCCGGGCGACAGGGAAAGATCGTCCAGATCGATGGAAGCGTCGTTTGCCATATCATCGTTGACCAGTGCCGGATCGAGCACCCGTATTTTCTTTCCTTCATAATCCGTGAGCAGCAGATGCCCTTCCGCATCGGGCTGCATGGAATGGCTGGCAAAGCCGTTGTTGCCCGGACTGCCGTTGCCGGATGCCCGGCGGTAGCGGTTCACCTTCTGGTAATTTTCCGGGGTGGCATCCTCCTCTTTGTAAATGCTGACCATTCCGTTCTTGTCGCGTGCGAAAATCAGCCCGTCCTTTACCGTCATGGCCTGTGCCTGGAATACGGGGCCGCTCCATTGCCCGTTGCCTATGCAGGTGAGGTAGGACAGTTCCGGCAACCGGAATACATGGATGCGCGACTGGCGTTCGGCCACATACAGCCGGTTGCCCGACGGGACGATGGCCTCTATCTGACTTCCGAAACTCTTCTCCCCGCCGTCGTGCTGCCAGCTCTGCAAGGTTCCCAGCCGTTCACCTTTCTTTATACTGAACAGCAACAGGCTGCTGCCTGCCTTTCCGATGTTTGCGATGAAAAGGGTATCCCCCAGATGGGCGACGGTATAAGGGGTGAAATCCTCGGCCGTTTCCATGCCCAGGGTTTCCGCATCAATCAGTTGCGCCGCCTCATACGAGTAATACCAGTAACTGTTATAATCACCGTTTCCTTCTCCTTCCCCGTTTCCTCCGCCGGGAGCGGAGGGGTAGCCGCAGATTTCATCCAGGGTGACTTTGCTGCATTGTGCCGTCAGGACTCCGGACAGCACAATCAGGATATAAGCGTATATTTTCATGTTGTTCTTACTATATTATATAGGTATATATTTATTTCAGCTCACTCATGGGGATGGCGTAAACGCATGTCCCGTTTTTCACGCGGTCGGTGATGAACAGCGTGTGGCGGCGGATACAGAACTTCTCGGGTGCTTGCAGGGTGATGCCGCCGATGGTGGTATGGTCCTTTACGATCTCTCCTGTCCGGGGATTGACCTCACAGAACTTTTCTGTGCCGTTGGAACTTACAAACAGCCTTCCTTCGTAGAAATCCAAGTCGTAGGGTACATTTTTATAAGCCAGTTGCCCGGTACGTTTGGGGGAAACTCCTTCCCGTATCCCGTCGGGGGCGAACAGGTCTATGCGTTTGGCGGGATGGGTGGAGTAGAGCAGGCCGGTCTGTTCGTCCACTGCCATGCCGTAAGTGCCGTTTGTCTCGCCCAGATGTTCGGAACGTACATAAATCCGCGGAGTCACTCCGGACTGTATAGCCTGCTCTTCTACAAAGTTGACGTAGCGTTTGTCGTGTATCATGACCAGCCCTTTGTAGAGCAGCACATCGAAGGCATGTACGGTCTGCGTGGGCCCTGTTCCCCAGCTTCCATTGCCTATGCAGGTAAGGAACTGATGGCTCTTCGCATCAAAAATCTCGGTACGGCTTCCTTCGTGGGTGACATAAATCTTGTCGTGGGCACGGGTGACACCGTTCGGGCGGCCGCCGAATTTCCCGGTAACTTCTCCGTGCT
Organism: Phocaeicola sp. RTP21198st1_B8_RTP21198_201120; assembly: GCF_040929485.1. NCBI lineage: Bacteria > Pseudomonadati > Bacteroidota > Bacteroidia > Bacteroidales > Bacteroidaceae > Phocaeicola > Phocaeicola sp. RTP21198st1_B8_RTP21198_201120. Next base: position 3,355 of record NZ_JBCOCI010000024.1, read on the forward strand.
TCCATTCCTTGATGCTTCCCAAGTGCTTCTTGCCGCTGCCGGCAAGGCCGAACACCTCTACGCTGTAATGGTTGTCCGCATCGTTCACGGCATACAGGGTATCTCCGTACACATATACATCCTTGGGGCGGAAGGTGGTTCCCGTAGCGCCGGGCAAGTCGGTATAATCCAGCTTGAACGCCACCGGCTCCCCGTCGTTTCCTCCCCGGTCGGTTTCTCCGCGCAGGGGAGACAGGCCACCGTCCAGCGCATCGAGTTCCGGATCTTCGATAATGTGTTTCGAAGCCACGTATATATCATCAAAATAACGGTTTCTGCTCCAGCGGGTGTGCAGGAAGCGGCGGGAATAGACGGGCAGCTCCTTGTCCAGCGACAGCGCCACATATACGTTGTTGCACAGGGTGATCCACCCCGGTCCCGTCTGTTCGTAGGTCATGTTTCCCGCATGGCCGTAGCCCACACAGTGGGCAAACTCGTGGAATATGGTTTCGGTGATGCTTTTGTCATCGGCATAGTGTTCCAGATAACACACTTCATGCATGCCGAAGGTGGTTCCTCCGCCCAGTCCCATCACGCCGGTGGTATAGCCGAAGGTCAGTCCGCGGTGGTTGAGCACGTTGGCCAGCAGGGCGGTCTTGTCTATTTCCGCCTTGTCATTGTTGCTGTGCAGCGGGCCGAACTCGTACAGGGCGGTCTTGAACCGTTCCGACGAGAACATATATCCCATGTTCAGCGCGATGGCCACCGCCTCACGCGTGTGCGAAGCCTTCATCTTGTACTTCCAGCTGTCCTGGGTGTCACTGTATCTGCCGAAGGCGATGTACCATTTGCAACGGATGGATTGCAGCCTTGCCCAGTACGGGTCGTCACACTCTACGGTGAAGGTCAGGTTTTCTTCCGTGAGGTAGGGGTTTGCCATGATCCGTATTTTCTTTCCGCTGCGGGTATAGGCGGTCAGGTCCTTGGTGGCGAACGGTATGTGTACCCGGAGTTGCTGGAAAGGCATGATCTTTTCCAGCGACATGAACTTGAATTCTTCCTCGTAACCGTCTATCCTGGCCCAGAAAGTCACGTTTTTCAAGGCTCTGGGACTATAGAAACGGAGTTGGAAACAGTGCTCGTCGTCCATTCCGAACTGAAGAGGCTGGCTGACGTAGAAGCTGCGCTGGCTGGAGTCGAAATAAACATCCTGGGATTCATTGTCATTCAGCAGGTAATACGTGTTGTCCGGGTTATAATCCGTTTCGGCCAGCCGGACGGGCAATTCATTGTTTGCCACGTTTCCTTCTCCGGAAACCGGAAGTTCGTCCTCTTTGCAGCCGCCCAGCAGTAAAAGCATACCTGCTAAAATCAACAGGCTGGTGGAAAAAAGTTTTTTCATCGTCTGTCTTTATTAGAATTACATTTAAATTTGAAATAATCACTCTTTTGAAAAAGGGTTGCAAAAATAATTGTTTTAGATCAGATGAACAAAGAACCCGTATTGCATTTTATATGAGCCCCTGTTTTTTATGTTCTTTTGTTTTTCTGCCTTAAAAAAATAAATCCTATATTGTTGCCCTGGGCTTTGTTCATCGGAAAATATGCTGTATTTTTGTTATCCGAAATAAAGATGAAGATATGGCACAACCTTTAGCAGAACGTTTGCGTCCGAAGACATTGGACGATTATATAGGTCAGAAACACCTGGTGGGGCCGGGGGCTGTCTTGCGCAAGATGATTGATGCGGGACGCATCTCCTCCTTTATCCTTTGGGGGCCTCCGGGGGTGGGAAAGACTACGCTGGCGCAGATCATAGCCAACAAGCTGGAAACTCCTTTTTATACACTGAGCGCGGTCACTTCCGGTGTGAAGGATGTGCGCGATGTGATAGAGAAGGCGAGAAGCAACCGTTTTTTCTCGCAGGCCAGTCCCATCCTGTTCATTGATGAAATCCACCGGTTCAGCAAGTCCCAGCAGGATTCCTTGTTGGGGGCGGTGGAGACGGGAGTGGTGACCCTGATAGGCGCCACCACCGAGAATCCCTCGTTCGAGGTGATCCGGCCCTTGCTCTCCCGTTGTCAGTTGTATGTGTTGAAATCATTGGAGAAGGAAGATTTGCTGGAACTGCTGCATAATGCCATCGCAAAGGATGTGATACTGAAAGAAAAGAAGATAGAGCTGAAGGAGACGGATGCCATGCTCCGCTTTTCGGGAGGCGATGCCCGCAAGTTGCTGAACATACTGGAATTGGTGGTGGAAGCGGATGCGGATGCCGGAACCATTGTGATTACGGATGAGAAGGTGACCGAGCGTCTGCAGCAGAATCCGTTGGCGTATGACAAGGATGGAGAGATGCATTATGATATCATTTCCGCCTTTATCAAGTCCATCCGCGGAAGTGATCCGGACGGGGCGCTCTACTGGCTGGCGCGTATGGTGGAGGCCGGAGAGGACCCGGCTTTCATAGCCCGCAGGCTAGTCATTTCGGCAGCCGAGGATATCGGTCTGGCCAATCCCAACGCATTGCTCCTGGCGAACGCTGCTTTTGATGCCGTGATGAAGATAGGATGGCCTGAGGGGCGTATCCCGCTGGCGGAAGCTACGGTGTATCTGGCCACCAGCCCTAAGAGCAACTCGGCATACGAGGGGATCAACAGCGCCCTGGAACTGGTGCGGCAGACGGGCAACCTGCCTGTTCCCTTGCATCTGCGCAACGCACCCACCAAGCTGATGAAACAGTTGGGCTATGGCAAGGATTATAAGTATGCACATGCCTATCAGGGCAATTTCGTGCAGCAGCAGTTCCTGCCGGACGAGGTGAAGGGCAGCCGCATCTGGCATCCGCAGAACAATGCGCAGGAAGCGAAGATAAAGGAACGGATGCAGAGCCTCTGGGGGGAACGGTTCAAGGAATGAAAATGAATAGCATTGATCCTGTGCTATAAAATTAAAAATTGGAACGCAAATGACATAAATCCAACCTTCCGGCCGGTTTATATCCATGCTGTGCAGCTGTTAATTTGCGTCATTCGCGTTCCAATCTAACCGAATAAATGAACAAAATATGAAATTTAATTTTTGAAAATATGAAAATAGTAGTTTTAGACGGTTACGGATTGAATCCCGGTGATTTGTCATGGGAGGAGATGCAGGCGTTGGGCGAGCTGACGGTATATGACCGCACGGCCCCTGCCGAGTTATTGGAGCGTTCTGCCGGAGCGGAAGTGCTGATTACAAATAAAACGGTGATTACGGCGGAGGATATGGCCGCTCTGCCCGCCTTGAAATACATCGGCGTGCTGGCTACAGGATATAATATTGTGGACATCCAGGCTGCGAAAGCGCGGGGCATCATTGTCACCAACATACCTGCCTACAGCACCGCTTCCGTTGCCCAGATGGTCTTTGCGCATATACTGAACATCACCCAGCGTGTAGGCCATTATGCCTATGCCAACCGTCACGGGCGTTGGGCAAATAATCCCGACTTCTGCTATTGGGATACCGACCTGGTGGAACTGGACGGGAAGAAGCTGGGAATCATCGGCTTGGGAAACACCGGACAGGCGACGGCGCGCATTGCTGCCGCTTTCGGAATGCAGGTATGCGCCTATACTTCCAAGCCGCAGTCACAACTTCCCGGAGGAATCCGGAAAATGGAGCTGGATGAGCTTTTCTGCGAATGTGACGTGGTGAGCCTGCACTGCCCCCTTACCCCCGATACCAAAGAACTGGTCAATGCCACCCGCCTGGCCCTTATGAAACCGACAGCTATTCTGATAAATACCGGCCGCGGTCCCTTGGTAAACGAGAAAGACCTGGCCGACGCACTGAACAAGGGCGTGATAGCGGCTGCCGGACTGGACGTGCTTTCTTCCGAGCCTCCCCAATATACCAACCCCTTGCTGACGGCGAAGAACTGCTTCATTACGCCGCATATCGCCTGGGCCACGAAAGAAGCCCGTGTCCGGCTGATGCAGATTGCGGTGGGGAACTTGAAAGGATTTATCAAGGGTGAGATTGTAAATAATGTGGCGGAATGAGAACAAAGGAAAAAGACGGGAAGAAAAGAAGGAGGTGAGAAGAATGGAGGAAGACAAGAATACGTTGGGTTTGCATCCGGAAGTTAGGGAAGAAGATAGAGTGGCAAAGGCTGTAGCTTTGTTCAGGGAAGGATATAACTGCTCCCAGTCCGTAGTGACGGCTTTTGCCGATCTGTATGGTTTCACCCGTGAACAGGCCCTGCACATGTCCGCCTCTTTCGGCGGCGGTATAGGGCGGATGCGTGAGACCTGCGGTGCTGCTTGCGGCATGTTCCTGCTGGCCGGGCTGGAGAAGTGCGCCGTCGAGGGGAAAGACCGTGAGAGCAAGGCGGCGAATTACGCTCTGGTGCAGGAACTGGCCGAAGAATTCAAGAAGCGGAACGGCGCCCTGCGGTGTGCCGATTTGCTGGGATTGTCCAGAAAAGAGCCGGTAGTATCCACGCCGGAAGCAAGGACGGAACAGTATTATGCCAAGCGTCCTTGTGCAAGAATGGTAGAGGAAGCGGCCAGGATTTGGAGCGAACACCTCGAAAAACAAAAAAAATAGGTTGAAAAATCGCTTTTTCTTATAGAAATACAAACTTTTTTGATGCAAAAGTGTTGAATAACATAATTTTGTGTATCTTTGCAAGCGATAAGAAACACAAACATTCACATAGGAATGTGTGGGTGCGGTTAACGTTTAACTAAAAGCAAATTGAAAATGTTGAAAGAAAAAGCAGGTGCTTTGGCCGGACAGATCTGGGAAGCATTGAATGGAACTGAAGGTTTGACACAAAAACAAATCAAGAAAGCAGCCAAACTGAAAGCTGACAAGGATTTCTTCCTGGGGCTGGGCTGGTTACTGAGAGAAGATAAGGTCGTTACTTCTGAAGTGGAAGGCGAGATCTTTGTAAAATTAGTGTAAGAAGAAGATTTTAAACTCATAAAAAAATGCGTTGGCACATCGTTTTGTATGTTGTCAACGCATTTTTTTGTATATTATAGTAAAATGATGAATCATTTCTTTGAATAGTATTCGTATTATTACTATATTTGCAGGGTAATTAAGTCCAAAACGTTATGAGTTACAAATCAGTGAAAGACGTTGTAACGATGTTGCTGGAAAACGGTTTTGTATTATGAAAACAGTGGAAGTGATTGTAGAACACGCAGGAAAGAACTTGAGTGCTTATATCGAAGGTGCTCCCGTTATTACTGTAGGCAATGACATAAAGGAGATTGAGGATAACATGAAGGAGGCAATTGAGTTGTATCTGGAAGATAATCCGAATCCTTGTGAAGTCTTGTCGGGAGAGTTTGAATTGAAATTTAAGATAGATGCCGCTACTTTTATCAACTATTATAGCAGCATCTTCACCAAGGCTGCTTTGAGCCGGATTACCGGAATCAATGAACGTCAGTTGTGGCATTATGCAGCCGGAGTGCATAAACCTCGCAGGCAGCAGTTGGAAAAGATCCAGAAAGGCATACAGTCTTTGAGTAGGGAATTGTCTGCTATAAATTTATTATAGTCTTTAAAATCTTGTTCTTTTTACGTATCTTTGCGCCCGGAAAGCAAGAAACTTGTTTTTTAAATAGATAGCTGTTAAAGATGAAGAATATCCGTAATTTTTGCATTATAGCACATATAGACCACGGGAAGTCCACCTTGGCCGACCGTTTGTTAGAGTTCACAAAAACCATTCAGGTAACCGAAGGACAGATGCTTGACGATATGGACCTGGAAAAGGAGAGAGGTATTACGATCAAAAGCCATGCCATCCAGATGGAATACGAGTATGGGGGAGAGAAGTATGTACTGAATCTGATTGACACTCCGGGACACGTGGACTTTTCATACGAGGTATCCCGTTCCATAGCCGCCTGTGAAGGGGCGCTGCTCATTGTGGACGCTTCGCAGGGAGTGCAGGCGCAGACTATCTCGAATCTGTACATGGCGTTGGAGCATGACCTGGAAATCATTCCCGTGCTGAACAAATGTGATATGGCGAGTGCCATGCCCGATGAGGTGGAAGATGAAATCATCGACCTGCTGGGCTGCAAACGTGAGGATATTATCCGTGCCTCCGGCAAAACCGGAATGGGTGTGGAGGAGATATTGAAAGCGGTGGTGGAACGTATCCCGCACCCGACGGGTGACGAGGAGGCGCCGCTACAGGCTTTGATTTTCGACTCGGTATTCAATTCTTTCCGTGGAATCATCGCTTATTTTAAAATAGAGAACGGCGTGATCCGCAAAGGGGACAAGGTGAAATTTTTCAATACCGGCAAGGAGTATGATGCAGATGAAATCGGTGTGCTGAAAATGGACATGATTCCCCGCACGGAGTTGCGTACAGGAGACGTAGGGTATATCATTTCGGGCATCAAGACTTCGCGCGAGGTGAAGGTGGGGGATACCATCACTCACATTGCCCGTCCGTGTGACAAGGCGATTGCCGGATTCGAGGAAGTGAAGCCGATGGTGTTTGCCGGGGTCTATCCTATCGAGGCGGAAGATTACGAGAACCTCCGCGCCTCGCTGGAGAAACTTCAGCTGAATGACGCCTCGCTGACTTTCCAGCCGGAGTCCTCACTGGCTCTGGGATTCGGATTCCGTTGCGGTTTCCTGGGATTACTTCACATGGAAATCGTTCAGGAACGTCTGGACCGCGAGTTTGATATGAATGTGATCACGACCGTGCCCAACGTGTCGTACATGGTATATGACAAGCAGGGACATGCCAATGAGGTACATAATCCCGGCGGTATGCCCGATCCGACGCTGATTGACCACATCGAGGAACCTTTCATTGACGCCACGATCATTACCGCCACCGATTACATCGGCCCTATCATGACGCTGTGTCTGGGCAAGCGTGGCGAATTGGTGCGGCAGAATTATGTGTCGGGCAACCGGGTGGAGATTCACTACAAGATGCCGCTGGGTGAAATCGTGATTGATTTTTATGACAAGCTGAAGAGTATTTCGAAAGGATATGCTTCCTTTGACTACCATCAGTCGGGTTTCCGCCCTTCCAAACTGGTGAAGCTGGATATCTTGTTGAACGGTGAGCCGGTGGATGCGCTTTCTACCCTGACCCATGTGGACAATGCCTATAACCTGGGCAAGCGTATGTGCGAGAAACTGAAAGAGCTGATTCCGCGCCAGCAGTTTGATATTGCTATCCAGGCAGCTATCGGGGCCAAGATTATCTCAAGGGAAACTATCAAGGCGGTGCGCAAGGATGTGACCGCGAAGTGTTATGGCGGTGACGTGAGCCGTAAGCGTAAATTGTTGGAAAAACAAAAAAGAGGTAAGAAACGAATGAAACAGATCGGTAATGTGGAAGTACCGCAAAAGGCGTTCCTGGCCGTTCTGAAGCTGGATTAATTCAAGAATAAAACAAGCTCTGAGGAGCAAACAATAAGCGGGCTCTTTCTGTTAGTTGAAATTAAAAAGTCAATAACAGAAAGGGCTTGTGTTTTGATGGCAATTTATCACAAACTCTTAAATTCAATTGATATGGAAAAACTGAAAATTCTGAACTTGAACTTTTCCTTCCAGCGAGCGGCGCACTATCATATTAATGGAGGGATGTTGCTGATGGGGGTAGTCTTGCTGGCTATGTTCCTGGCCAATTCTCCGTGGGGGGATATTTATGCCTCCTTTTGGAATTACGAAGTGCATCTTCAGATAGGAGAATTTAATTTCTTTAGTCATAACGGGCATCACATGACCTTGATGACTTTTATCAACGATGCTTTGATGGCTGTCTTTTTCTTCAGTGTGGGACTGGAGATAAAGCGTGAGATACTGGTGGGCGAATTGTCCAGTTTCCGGCAGGCGCTTTTGCCCATCGTGGCGGCGTGCGGCGGTATGCTGGTTCCGGTGCTGATCTATTATTTCATGACGGCGGGAACTCCGGCCCAAAGTGGCCTGGCCATACCGATGGCTACGGATATCGCTTTTTCGCTGGGAGTGCTCAGCCTGTTCGGCAAGCGGGTTCCGCTGAGCTTGAAAGTCTTTCTGACTGCTTTCGCTGTGGTCGATGATATCGGCGGCATTCTGGTCATCGCTCTTTTTTACACTTCTCATCTGGCGGTGAACTACCTGATTGCTTCGGCGGGTATCCTGCTGATACTTTGCGGCGGGAATTTCTTCCGGGTGCGCAACCGTTGGTTTTATATTTTCTGGGGAGTGATTATGTGGTATCTGTTTTTGCAGAGCGGCATCCACGCTACCATTGCGGGAGTTGTCGCAGCCTTCACGGTTCCCGCCACTCCTCATTACAAGATAGGTAAGTACATTAACCGCATCCGGGAGAACATTGCTGTCTTTCCTGCCAGTGACAAGGAAGGTGTTGTGTTAAGCAAGATGCAGATCAATGTGCTGAAAAGCATCGAGTCTTCCTCGGACCGTGTCATATCTCCCTTGCAGTCATTGGAAGACAGTCTGCATGGAATGGTGAATTATATTATTCTTCCCTTGTTCGCCTTTGCCAATGCGGGTGTCTCGCTCACGGCGGATCATGGTGGCTTGGAAGTGGGGATGGCTACTTGGGCGGTGCTGGCGGGATTGCTGGCGGGTAAGTTTGCCGGCATTTATTTCTTTACCTGGCTGGTGATAAAGATGGGGTTCGCCGGACTGCTGAAAGGCATGACCTGGGTGAACCTGACAGGTGTCTGTCTTTTGGGCGGTATCGGTTTTACGGTTTCTTTGTTTATAGCCAACCTGTCTTTCGGGGATTCACCGGTGTTGCTGACGCAGGCAAAGATGGGTGTCATACTGGGAACGGTGCTGGCGGGTGTGCTGGCGTATCTGGTCTTGCAGTTCGCCTTGCCTAAACAGCCTGCACAGGAATAAAATTACAGATAGGGCAGTACGGCGGTGAAACGGCTGCCCTTGTTCACCTCGGATTGCACATCGATGTGTCCGTTCATTTTTTCTACAATGACCTTGCTGATGGCGAGTCCCAGTCCTACACCCTGTACAAATTCATTCCGCTTGTAGAACCGTTCGAATATCATTTGTAATTCTTCTTTAGGGATTCCCGCACCGGTATCTTCTACGAAGAAATGGATTTCCTTTTTCTCTTTGTCGCAGAAATAACCCAGTTTGATGTGTCCTTGGGAGGTGAACTTCTTGGCGTTTCCCAAAAAGTTGGTGATGACTTGGGTGAGGCGCATACGGTCTATGTGTATGGTCACATCCTCGTCGGGAAATTCTTTGATGAATTCCACAGGAGGGAGAATAATTACCTGATGGGTCTGATAGACCGTTTCTGCAAAATGATGCGCGCTGCAATCCTCACAATGAAAGGACATATTGCCGGATTCTATACGGGATAGTTCCAGCACATCATTGACCAGTTTCAACAAGAGTCTGGTATTGTTGTCTATGATGGAGGCAAATTCTTTTTTCTCTTCTTCCGAGATGTTTTTCTCGGTAGTGAGCAGGTTGGAGAATCCCACGATGGCATTAAGCGGAGTACGGATTTCATGGCTCATGTTGGCCAGGAAGGATTGTTTCAGTTCCGCCTGTTCCGCCAGTTTGCGGGCACGTATCAGTTCTTCTTCCTTGTCTTTGATCTCCTGAATGTTTACCAGAAGTCCGGTGATGATAGGATTTTGTTCATAATGCTGCAACACGCTGTATCTGAATTCCCACCATTGGTAACCGGTGTCGTCGAATTTGCAACGGTATTGGGCTGTTCTTCGTGGCCGGTGTAATATGTTGGATACGTTTTTTCTGAACTGGGCTTGGTCGCCGGGGTGTACATAGTTGGCTATTTCCTTTATTTCCAACAGGTTTTGGGAACGGTTGGTCAGTTCGCAGAAAGCTTGGTCGAACACGGCTGTTTTTCCGTCGAAACACCAGGCGTAGGTTTTTCCTCCTTCCAGTGCAAGCGTTAATGCTTCGTGTTCGAACCTGAGGTTGCGCAAGGCTTCTTTTTTCCGTCCTTTTTCCAGTGTATAGATATAAATAAGGTAGGCTATCCCCACAAGGAGTGTGAAGACCAGGAGGCTTGCAAGAATCAGGATGGGGGTTGCGTATTTTTCCCTCCACGGCCTGTACATGATGGTATATTCCGGTGGAATGCTTTCAGGGGGGATCTGGTATCTCTTCATGGCCTGCCAGTTGACCAGATGCTGTTTGGCGATTTGTTTTACTGCCGGGACGGGTATCTTTCCTTGCAGTCTTTCTTTGATGCCGGCGGTCATGTCGCTTAGCTGTGTTTCGATGGGGGCGAAATAACCTCCCAGCATATATTCCTTTATCCCGAATCCTTCGTTGATGGTTTCGAAGCCGGGATTGTCGAACAGGCTGCCGATGCGCAGGGTGGTATAGTCCCGTTTGGTATACAGGAACAAGGAGTATTTGAAGATCCCGCTGGACAGCCACATCAGGTCGCGGGCAGCTACGGAATCACTGGACAGGCGGACTACGATGGTGGAGTCCAAGTGGTTATATTCGTTCAGTTTTTCGTGCAGGGATTCATATTCGGTATCATCTTTGTCACTGATGGGGATATTCAGCTTGCCGGGCAGGGCCTCTTGTCTTTTCCATTGGTGGAGGGTGATTTCCGATCCTTTGCATTGTTCGCTCAGGTCTTTCCAGATAAGGCGGTCAAGCACGGTCCGGCCGTTCAGGATGTGGATGCGGACTTTGCCCATAATGCGTTCTATCATCCGGCAGGTGGTGAGGTAATCGGGTTTGTCTATGTAGCCCGTAATGTTGGGATATTGTGCCAGCAAGTCTTGGTTGGGATAATTCACTCCGCTGAATACGACGGGAATCTGCCTGACATACGGGTTTCCGCAAGCCATGATAGAGTAGGTTGCCTGATCATCGAGCACGGCAATCAAATCCCCTTCCCATGAGCGGATGGAATCTGCAAACTCGGAAATCCGTTGCTCTTCTTCTACAGATTCATATTTCTCGCAATCCAGATAAAAAGTGCGCAGCTGGAAGTCTATTTGCTGGTCTTTCAGTCCTTTGACAAACAGTTTGTTTACAATGCCGGCACCGCTGTACCCTTCCTGGTAGGAATGGATAAGGGCTATTTTATATTTTTGTGCATAAAGCGGACTCCCTATAAGAAGGGCTGTCATAAAAATGAAAAAGGCTTTATGCTTCATGTCAAACGTGATTATTAAGTGAACCAAGGGACAAAGATAGGAATGTTTCTTTAATTCCGGCTATGATTTACAGGAAATTATTGGAAGAGAGAGGGAAAGTAACCATCCCGGTTTGTGGAAAACAGCAATTCCGGCTTCTTGAAAAACATGCTTCTTGCTTTTCAAGGAACCGGAATAGCCTGTGATAAAAAGGAATGGGCTAACCCGTTAGCGGGGGTTATTTGTGTTGCTCCGGGGTCGGGGTGCTTTGAGAGGCCGGTCCGGCGGCAGCGTTTGTAGAGGCGCTTGAAGCGGAACTTTTAGCCGCGCCGGAAACCGGAGCCGCTGTCTGTGCCGTTGTAGCCTGTACTTCCCAGTGGAACGGTTCGAACTGTGTGTTCTTGTCTACCCATGACGGTTTGCGCGATGCATAGATAATGAACGGAGCTGCGACTACCACGATGCAGCCGATAATCAAAACGGCAAACCATACGGTGTTGCTGCCTACCGCAATCTGGCTGGGGGGAATGAAGCTGAGCACGAATGCCAGTAGTGAACCACAGAAACCCAGACCGCCGATGAGCCACATCAGTCCGTTGCCTTTGCTGCCGATACGGAATGGGCGAGGAGCCTTTTTCATATTGTAACGCAGATAGATGGCGCCGCTGAACATCAGCAGATACATGATAAGGTAAAGCAATACGGTGAGCTGTGACAGGATTTGGTAGAAACTCTGTACGGAAGGCATCACAACGAACAGCAGGCTGAGCAAGGTTACGGCAAGGCCTTGGACCAGCAGAATGTTTTTCTGTACGCCGTTGGCGTTGGTCTTCTGGAAGAAGGGAGGCAGATAGCCTGCTTTACCCACTGCGAAGATACCTTTGGACGGACCGGCCACCCAGGTCAACACACCTGCCAGCACACCGAATGCCAAAGCCACGGCGATGATAGGTGACAACCACGAAGCATGGACATACTTGAAGTAATTATCAAAACCTACCAGCAGGCTCTGAGTCAGGTTGATATCCTTTTCGGGAATAATGATCCCCAGTGCGAAGGTGCCGAGCACGAAGATGATTACGGTAATAGCCGCACCGATGAATACAGCTTTCGGATAGTTCTTGGCAGGATTTTCTATGTCTTTTACGTGGATACCGCCCATTTCCATACCGGCATAGAACAGGAAGATGCTGGAAGCCAGCACCAGGTTGTCGAAGTTGCTGAAGTCGGGGAAGAAGTTGCCGTCGAAGTTCATCTGGCTCTGTCCGCCGGAGGCAAGGTAAATCACCGCCAGTACCATCAGCAGGCCGGCAGGAATAATCGTACCTACCATACCGCCTACTTTGGCCACTTTGCCTACCCAGCCCATGCCTTTCAGCGAAATGAAAGTGGCCAGCCAATAGATAATCAAGACCACCGCCAGTGAGTAATAGCGGTTGGATGCCAAGGCCATATCATGGGTGTCACTCATGCCGATAAAAGCCAGTGCCACAGCTCCGAAAGTCAATACGGTGGGATACCAGATGGTGCTTTCCACCCATTGCAGGAAGATGGCGAGGAAGCCGAATTTCTTTCCGTAGGCTTCACCCACCCATCGGAACACACCGCCTTGCTTGTCCTGGAACATGGCCGCCAGTTCCGCCGCTACCAATGAGGTAGGTATCAGGAAGACGATGGCCGCGAATAAATAATAAAATGCCGAACTCAGTCCGTATTCGGCTTCGGCAGGCAGCCCGCGCAGGGATACTACCGCAGTCACGTTCATAATAGCGAGGGTAAATACCCCTAGCTTGACTGATTTACTAATGTTTGCCATAAAGTTTAGGTTTTAAAAAATATATGTTTTTTGTTTACGGAGTTTATAACAACTCCTTGGAAATGATGTTTATCCGTTTAGGTTTATTAACCCGGAAGGTATGCGGAATTAAACAATCGTACCCGGAAGGGTGTTTCTAGAAAAAATAATATAATCAGTATAGTTTATGAAAACAGCTTTCTCCTCATTCATCTATTCCCGTAGGGGGATTTACGGGATCTTGCATATATTCATCCTGTTGATGTCCCTTTTTCTGGTTATCAGTATCTCGATAGATACTTTTCATAACATCCCTTTCCTGAATCAAGGTTCTTATCTGAAGATTCAGTTCTGGATATGCATGTTTTTCCTGTTCGATTTCCTGCTGGAGTTTTTCCTCTCGAAAGAAAAAGGAAGGTACTTCACCAGCCATTTTATTTTTCTGCTGGTATCTATACCTTATTTAAATATCATTGATTTCTATCACATCACTTTCTCGCCCGAAATCAGTTATTTCCTGCGCTTTATCCCTTTGCTGAGGGGAGGGTATGCACTAGCCATCGTGGTGGGCTGGCTGTCGGGCAGCAAAGCGTCCGGGTTGTTTACCTCGTACATCACCATGCTGATGGCCACCGTGTATTTTGCCAGTCTTATCTTCTTTGTGCTGGAACATAAGGTGAACCCTATGGTGACGGACTACTGGAGTGCGCTGTGGTGGGCTTTTATGGATGTTACCACCGTAGGGAGTAATATTTATGCCGTCACTCCTACGGGGAAAATACTGTCGGTGGTGCTGGCCGCCCTGGGAATGATGATGTTCCCTATCTTCACGGTATACGTCACCAGTCTGGTGCAGCAGGCCAACAAGCGGAAGGAGGAATATTATCAATCTCAACAATCGGAGCCGGCGGATACTAAATAATAGCTTGAACTTCGTCAAAAATAAGAAAAAAGTCTTATCTTCGTAGCCAATAACAAATTGCTAACCTAAATAAACAACAAGATGAAATTATTGGCTCTGTGTGCGGCGGGGATAGGCTTGATGCTGTGCGCCTCGTGTACAAACAACAAACATTTAATCAGTGATGAGGCTGAACGTGCCGCTGTTCAGCAGGATTTTGAGGCACGGCGTGATACGCTGACCCAAGGTAACCTCTTCCAGGTATTTGAACAACCCATGAGCGATGAACAGAAGGAGGCGATGACTTTCCTTTACGCCTATATGCCCTTGGCGGATATAGCGGACCATCCCGGTGAATTCTATCTGGAAAATGTGGACTACGCCTTCAAGGCGCGTGAGGAGATGCCATGGGGAAAAGTGGTTCCCGAACGAGAGTTCCGCCACTTTGTATTGCCCATCCGCGTAAACAACGAGAATCTGGACGACAGCCGTAAGGTATTCTACGAGGAGCTGAAGGACAGAGTGAAAAACCTTTCTTTATATGATGCCGTGCTGGAAGTGAACCACTGGTGTCATGAAAAGGTGATTTATACCCCCTCTGATGCCCGTACCAGTAGTCCGCTGGCTTCCGTAAAGACAGCCTACGGACGTTGTGGCGAGGAATCTACGTTCACGGTAGCTGCCTTGCGTTCGGTAGGTATTCCTGCCCGTCAGGTATATACGCCGCGTTGGGCACATACCGACGACAATCATGCCTGGGTGGAAGCTTGGGTAGATGGCAAATGGTACTTCCTGGGTGCTTGCGAGCCCGAACCGGTACTGAATCTGGGTTGGTTCAACGCTCCCGCTTCACGGGGTATGCTGATGCACACCAAGGTGTTCGGACGTTATAACGGACCGGAAGAAGTGATGTACCGCACTCCCCGTTATACGGAAATCAATGTGATTGACAACTATGCTCCCACGGCAAAAGCCGATGTGACCATCGTGGATGCGGACGGCAAACCGGTGGCTGACGCCAAAGTGGAATTCAAAGTGTATAACTATGCCGAATTTTATACCGTAGCTTCCAAACAGACGGATGCGGACGGTAAGACGTTCCTGACCGCCGGAAAAGGGGATATGCTGGTATGGGCTTCCAAAGATGGAAAATTCGGTTATTCCAAACTGTCTTTCGGACAGGACAATGCCTTGACCGTGAAGCTGGACAAAACGGCCGGCGAGGCTTATACACTGGATATGGATATCATTCCTCCGATGGAAGGCGCCAATATGCCCGAAGTGACTCCCGAACAACGTGCGGAGAACAATCGCCGCATGGCTTTGGAGGACTCTATCCGCAATGCCTACGTGGCTACATTCATGACGGATGAATCGGCTCGCAATTTCGCTAAAGAATACCAGCTGGATGAGGATGCCGTTGCCAAATTGCTGGTGGCATCACGTGGCAACTACGAAACCATCCGTGACTTTATGGCCCGTCTCCGTTCGGACAAGTCAAAGAAGGGCGGCATTGACCTGCTTCAGCAGATTTCTGCCAAAGACCTTCGTGATGTAAGCTCCGAAGTGTTGATAGACCACATGATGAATTCACACTTGTGCGCCAATGCTGATTATTTCCGCAGATTTGTGCGTAATCCGCGCGTGAGCAACGAAATGATTACTCCGTATAAAGGGTTCTTTGAGAAAGCAGTGCCCGAACAGGATCGTGAGGCTTACCTTGCCGATCCGATGAAGCTGGTTGCATGGGTTGCCGGGAATATCCGTGTGGACAAGGATTGCAACCTGGGCGGCTCGCCAATCACTCCGGAAGGGGTGTGGAAGGCCCGTACAGCCGATGCGCACAGCCGTGATATCTTCTTTGTATCCATGGCACGCAGCATGGGTATTCCTGCACGTATAGACGAAGTGACGGGAAAAGTGCAGTTGATAGGCGATGAAGGTGCTATTGATGTGAATTTCGAAGCAATGGAACAGGCCAGTGCACTTACCGGCAAGTTTATTGCCAGATATACGCCGATCAAGTCTTTGGCTGATCCGAAGTATTATTCTCATTTCTCTATTTCCAGACTGACTCCTGCCGGAACTTTGAAATTGCTGAATTATGATGAAGGCGATATTGATATGGGTGGCGGCGCTACTTGGGCTAATCTGTTGAAGAACGGAACGGCACTGGATGCCGGCAATTATGTGATGGTGACCGGTACTCGTCTGGCTAACGGCGGCGTATTGTCCCAGCTGACTTTCTTTACCATCAAGCCGGGAGAAACGACTACGGTGGACTTGGTGATGCGTGAAAGTAAGGATGATATTCAGGTGATCGGTAATTTCAATTCAGAATCTACTTATAAACCGATGGATAGCGATGAACTGAAGTCCATTCTTGCCACTACAGGACGTGGTTACTACATTGTAGCCGTACTGGGCGCCGGACAAGAACCTACCAACCATGCATTGCGCGATATTGCGGCATTGGGCAAGGACTTTGATGAATGGGGCAGAGGAATCGTGCTGTTGTTCCCCAATGAGGAGCAGTACAAGAAGTTCCGTCCGCAGGAATTCCCGGGATTACCGGCTACCATTACTTACGGTATTGATGTGGACGGTTCCATCCAGAAGCAGATTGCAGAAGGCATGAAGTTGTCTAACAAGACTATCTTGCCTATGTTTATCATTGGTGATACCTTTAACCGGGTGGTATTCGTGTCACAAGGATATACCATCGGGCTGGGTGAGCAGCTGATGAAGGTGATACATAAGTTGTAGAATCCGGTATAAACAAAAAGTAACGCGGATATTCAGCTTGAAACCCTGAATATCCGCGTTTAATATGATAATAACGTTTATGCTTGCTTATTACTTGTCATCATCCAAATCATCATCGTCATCGTCCCAGTCATCCTCTTTCTTTGATTTCTTGGGGTTGAGGCTTTTGTTTTTCTTTTCCAGTGCTTTGTCGTTTTCGTCTTTCAATGCCAGTTCGGACAAGGCGGCTTTTACTTTGTTGGGGTCAGTAACATCCTTCAGATACTCTTCTATCTTTACAGTACCTCCCATAGATACTTTTGAGTTACGATAAATCATGCCGCTGTCTACGCTGCTCCGTCCGGAGAAATGAAATTCCGAAGTTCCGGTTTCTTCGGCAATCTTACGGATATTACCGGCATTCACACCGCATCCCGGCATGATGATGATTCGTCCGTCGGCCAGTTCTACCAATTCTTTTAAAAGAGGGATACCCTTTTCGGCGGTCGCTTCTTGTCCGGAAGTAAGGACCCGGTCGATACCCAGGCCGATAATCTGTTCCAAGGCCTCCTTGGGATTGCTGCACATATCAAAAGCGCGGTGGAAGGTGACACTCATCTCGCCTACCGCATTCATCAGTTTCTGCATCAAGGGTACATCGACATTGCCTTCTGCGGTAAGACATCCGAACACCACACCGTCCGCACCCAACTGACGTGCCACTTTAATATCATGCAACATGATTTCTTGCTCGATGGGAGAATATAGGAAATCTCCGCCACGGGGACGGATAATGACATGTAGTTTTGTTTGGTTCAATAATTGGCGTGCCATACGGATTTCGCCAAAAGACGGGGTTGTTCCGCCTTCCGGAATACCTGCACATAGTTCTACACGATAAGCACCGGCTTGTTGTGCCTTCACAGCACTTTCCACGGAGTTGGCGCAAATCTCGATTTTTGATTTGTTACTCATAAAGTTATTTAATAGTTAATTCAATCACATAACTAACGTCATCGGGCGCTTTGGGCTGTTTCAGCAATTTTCTTTCAATCTCTCCGCTAGGGGACCATAAATGGTTTCTCTGCATGAGTTCATCCATTGGCCCAGTTCTTTACGGATGACTTTGTTCTTCATAATATATGAATTTGTCTGTGCAAAGATAGGCATAATGTAAGAGTGTGAGAAATATTTAGCGGAAAATTTTTTTAGTTAAAAAGCCGGTACTTCTCTCGGGGTGAGAGAAATATCGGCTTTCTGTCAGAATAGAATATATTATTGCACGTGGATGCGGTGCCCGTTGAATACGTTCATGCCCAGTTTGTTCATAATATATTTGATGGCAAGCTGCGCTTTTACGGAGTTGCCGGCATCGTCCAAAGGAGGCGCGAAGGCCGAAATACCCATTACACCCGGCATCACACCCATCACACCGCCTCCTACGCCGGTCTTGGCAGGGATTCCTGAGGTATAAAGCCAGTCGCCTGTGTGCTGGTAGAAACCTACGGTAGCTATCATGGAGGTGATTTTCGGGGCGAGGGCCTTGTCGAACACTTGTTTGTTCGTATTCGGGTTCAATCCTTCGTTGGCGATGGTGGCTCCGCAGATGGACAATTGTTCCGCGGTGATGCCCATAGAGCACTGACGGGTGTAGAGGTCAAGCGACATATCAGGATCATCGTAGATACGGTTATAATTTTTCAATAACCAGGCGATGGAACGATTGTTGAAATTTGTTGCAGACTCCGATTTGTACAATTCGTCAATCAGTTGCGGGGCACTTCCGCATAGTTCGGTCATATTGTCTACGATGGCTTTCCACTTGCCGTCGCTGTTGCCTAGGGGTTGTACCATGCTGTCTGCCGAGATGGCCCCGGCGTTTACCAGTGGGGTGGAAGGGTGGTCGTTTTCCAACAGGATAGCCATGATGGAGTTGAACGGCAGTCCGGTAGCGTCGGCGCCAATCATTTCGAGCACCTTGGGGGCGCCGTATTGGCGGAGTACCAGGATGGCGGTCAGCACCTTGGAAACGGACTCGATACCGAAACGGTACTGAGAGTCACCCAGTTGGATGATTTCTCCGTTCATCAGACAGATACTGATTCCGAACAGTTTGGGATCAATATTTGCCAGATAAGGAATGTAGTCGGCGTTCTTACCGTCTGTATTGTCTTTATACAGATTGTAGGCCTCTTGTGCAGCATCCTTTATTTGCTGGATAGTTATAGTTCTTTCCATAAATTAATTTGATTGAAGTAACCATCCACCTTAACGGCGGATGGTTGCATTATTGTTATTTATGCTTATTTTTTAGCGGCGTTGCTATGGGCATTGTGAGTAAACACAGTACCTTTTACAGCGATATTCTTGTCTTGGGCGATGCGGGTAGGAGTGGGATATTCCAGTTTCTCGAACTCGCTGATGGCATTCTTGATGTCGTTCAACAACATATCCGCCATGTCACGGCTGAATCCCTGACGTACCACAACACGCATAACCACATAATTTTGAATGTTTTCCGGCAAGGTGTAGGCAGGAACCATCCATCCGCTTTGTTGTAATTTAGCCTGTAAATCGTACAGAGTCCATTTGGCATTCTTTGCGTATTCGGGTTTCATGTACCAGATGAACAAAGGATTTACCACTTTGTCGCTGTAGTTTACGAACGGAGCCATCTTGGCTATTTCGCTGTGAATGTACTTGGTGATTTCCATGGAATTGTATTGGATGGCTTTGTATCCTTGGAATCCCAGACGGATAAACTGATAGTATTGGCCTAGAATCTGTGCGGCGGGGCGGCTGAAGTTCAAACCAACCTGTGTGATGTTCGCACCCAGATAATTGACACTGAATGACATGGCATCCGGAAGGTATTTCTTGTCTTTCCATACTACCCATCCCAGTCCCGGATAAACCAGTCCGAACTTGTGGCCGGAAGTGCTGATGGAAAGAACCCATTTCAAACGGAAGTCCCATTTCGTTTCGGGGCTGAGGAACGGCAGGATGAAGCCACCGGTTGCGGCATCTACGTGGATAGGAATTTCATAACCTGTCTTGGCGTTGTAGGCATCCAGCGCTTTGTCCAATGCTTCCACGTCATCGTTCAGACCTGTCCATGTCACACCTTGGATAGGAACAATACAGATGGTGTTCTCGTCACACATCTTTAAGGCTTCTTCGGGGTCCAGGGTGGTCTTGTCCAGAGTAAGAGGTACTTGGCGCATCTCAATCTGCCAAAGTTGGGCGAATTTCTCCCATACAACCTGGAAACCGCTTGAAATGACGAAGTTAGGTTTGTCGGTCGGTTTGCCCTGGGCTTTACGCCTGTCTCTCCAGCGCAACCAGGCAGCTACACCACCCAGCATACAAGCCTCGCTGGAGCCGATGGCCAACGCTCCTGATTTCCATTTTGCCTGTTCGGGGGAATTCCATAGGTTGGCCATGATGTTGATACATTTGGCATTCATCACGGCGATACGCGGGTACTCTGTTTCATCAATATAGTTGATGTTGATAGCTTCGTTCATCAATTTGGTAGCATAATCGTCCATATAGGTGGTAACGAAAGTAGCCAGATTAAGACGAGGCTGGGTTTGGGCGAATGTTTCGTCTTTAACCATTTGATAAGCAATCTGCGGAGTGGTAGGTTCCATGGGAATGGTGTCTACCGGAGCAGGTTGCAGCATTTCGTTTGAACCAAACACGGCTGTTTTTGCGTCACCGTCTCTTAAATCACAATTACAATCTTTCATTTTTACTTAAAGTTTAGGTTAGTAATACAATGAAGAACGTGGGAGTTTCCCGCGTTTTTCTCCCTCAACATAGGGGTTGGTGAAAAGTTCCTTGATTTTATGTTTTTTAATGTAAGTAGGGGGAATACAAAAAAACGATGGGAATCATTGTACTATGAACGAAAAAGAGATACCTTTGTTTATACATAAAATCATTGGATGCCCGTATCCGATATTTTAGGGGTATGTAATTAAACAATAAGAAGGAAATATGAAGAAGCGTTATCCCATCGGCATTCAGAATTTTGATAAACTGCGTTTAGGAAATTAACATAGGCGTAAACTTTGACACTACCCGGCATAATATTTTGGAATGGAAAGTAAAGGAATAAACGATATGTCGCTTTGAACCAAACGTCTTTTGCCTTGTTGTGTATCTCATACAATAAATTACTACAAGTATGAAAGTACAGACAGGGCAGGGGACTATTCCCCTCATTACTTTAATAGGTATATTTTCCATTTCGGCATTAAATGCATTGCCGGGATTGGCGGTTTCTCCCATTTTGGGCGATTTGAATAAAATCTTTCCGTCTGCTACAGACTTGGAAATCCAGATGCTGTCCTCGTTGCCGTCACTTCTTATTATTCCTTTTATCTTGTTGTCGGGTAAGCTGACAGAGAAAGTGAACAACCTCTTGCTGCTGCAAATCGGCCTGACCATCTTTGGGGTGAGTGGTATCCTTTATCTGCTCTCCAATAAGATGTGGCAACTGATAGCCATCAGTGCCATGTTGGGGATAGGGTCCGGGTTGATTGTTCCGCTTTCCACCGGATTGATATCCCGTTATTTTGTGGGAGCTTACCGTACGAAACAGTTCGGTTACAGTTCTGCCATAACCAATATCACCTTGGTACTGGCCACTACATTGACTGGCTATCTGGCGGAAGTGAACTGGCATTTGCCGTTTTTGGTTTATCTGTTTCCTTTTATATCCATTTTTCTTACTCATTATCTGAAGAAAGACCTCTCCAGTTATCATCCGTCTGATGATATTCCGTCTGATACCGCCAAAGAAATGGGCAAGAGGGGAATGAATGTCAAGGCCTTAATCAAGCTGATGGCTTTTTACGGTCTGGCTACTTATCTGGTAATCATTATCAGTTTCAACCTTCCTTTTCTGATGGAAGAGTACGGGCTTTCCAGTGGCAGGGCAGGAATATTGATTTCCTTGTTTTTCCTTGCTATCATGGCGCCGGGCTTTGTGCTGAACAGGATAGTGCAAGTGTTGGGGCGTCGCATCTATATGGTTTGTTTGTTGATGATAGCTTGTGGGATGGGAATTATTTTGCTCAGCCGTTCTGAGATATTGATTGCTTTGGGGTGTGTCCTGAACGGTCTTTCATACGGTATCATCCAGCCGTTGATTTATGATAAGACTTCTGATGTGGCCGTACCTCATAAGGTGACATTGGCACTTGCCTTTGTGATGGCTATGAATTATGTGGCTATCCTGCTTTGTCCTTTTATTGTAGATGCAGTACAGAGCTTGTTTCATTCTGACTCGCAGACTTTTGCTTTCTGGCTCAATTTGATGGTGGCGCTGATGGCCATGTTTGTGGTGATGAAGCAAGAAAAGTTGAGTTTATAAGAAAAATACCCACGTAATAACAGCATGAAGTATGAATAAACAAGTTGAAGCAAACCTTAGCATGGTTGTCTCCAAAGCGTTGGGAGGCTTTAATATGAACGCGTTGAAATATCTTTTACCTTTATGGATAGCTCCTGTGACAGGGGTTACGTTCCGATTGGTATTTGGGGCCGCCGCTTTTTGGCTTATTGATATATTTTGCAAACCCGAAAACTCCACTATTCGTCAGAAATGGCAGCTTTTTATGTTAGGGGCTTTAGGTATTTACGGATATATGTTTTTTTATCTGCTGGGTATCAGTAAGACCACTCCGGTTTCCAGTTCCATTTTTGTCAGTTTGGAGCCTATATGGGTATTCATTATTGCTGTATTGTTTTATAAGGAAAAAGTAACTTGGATGAAAGTGCTTGGTATTGGAATGGGGTTGGGAGGAGCTATTCTTTGCATTTCTACACAACCTAGTGACGATCTTGCCTCTAATGCTCCGTTAGGTAATTTAATGTGTTTGGTCAGTTCGCTGGTTTATGCCGTCTATCTTGTTCTCAGCAATCGTCTGTTAAAAGGGGTGGGAAATATGACGATGTTGAAATATACCTTTTTAGGGGCGGCTGTCATGGCTGTTATTGTCAATACAATTTACGGCTTTGATGCTCCTATACTGAGAATGTCACTTTTCTCTACTCCTATGTTGGTCTTGCTTTTTGTTTTGGTATTCCCTACCACTATTAGTTATTTACTACTTCCCCTCGGGTTGAAATATCTGAAAACTACATTGGTAGCTATTTATGGATATTTAATTTTGATTGTTGCTACGGTGACCTCTTTTATTTTGGGGCAGGATCGCTTCTCATGGACGCAGTTGGCGGCGATTGTTCTTATTTGTGCCAGTGTTTATCTGGTAGAGGTGGCCGAGAGTAAAAGTGAAAAACAGATTATATCGAAATCCAGATAAGACACCGGGAAAAAAGTATAAGACCCTAAGAAAAAAATTATCGCGGTGTGTAATGTAAAGAAACTTACCGGCAAATGAATGAGCGAAAAAAAAGAATGCAACTTTACATCGAAAGCGAGTGTAAGGAATCAATTTTATTTGTAGCTTTGCACCCAATTAAAAAACAAGAGTGTTATACCTATGCTACAATTAGATGCAATATACAAGGCGGCTCATGTCCTGAAAGAGGTTGTCCGTCGCACTGATTTGATTTATGCTCCTCAGATAAATCCTGAGAGTACAGTTTATCTGAAGCCCGAAAACCTGCAATTCACAGGATCGTTTAAAGTGCGTGGTGCTTATTACAAGATTTCCCAATTGTCTGATGAAGAAAAGGCGAGAGGTGTGATAGCCTGTTCTGCCGGTAATCATGCGCAAGGGGTGGCATTGGCTGCCACTAAGTGTGGCATCAAGTCGTTGATTTGTCTTCCAGAGGGAGCACCTATATCTAAAGTTGAGGCTACGAAGCATTATGGGGCGGAAGTTTGTTTGGTTCCGGGAGTCTATGATGATGCTTATCAGAAAGCTCTGCAATTACGTGATGAAAAGGGATATACTTTTGTTCATCCCTTTGATGACGAGAATGTGATAGCCGGACAAGGTACTATCGGTTTGGAGTTATTGGAGGAAATGCCGGATGTGGAGGTAGTCATTGTCCCCATTGGTGGGGGCGGACTGATTTCGGGAGTGGCTTATGCGTTGAAGGCTTTGAAACCGTCTGTCAAGGTATATGGTGTACAGGCGTTGGGTGCGGCCAGTATGGCAAATTCTATTCTTCATTCGCGTATTGAGCGTCTTCACTCTGTTTCCACTTTTGCCGATGGAATCGCGGTGAAAGAGCCGGGAACAAATACTTTTGACTTGGTTAATCAGTATGTGGACGGAATTGTAACTGTGACCGAGGATGAGATTGCCGCAGCTATTCTGGCATTGATAGAACGCCAGCGGATTGTTGCAGAGGGGGCGGGAGCTGTGTCCGTTGCTGCAGCCATGTTCAATAAGGTACCGGTAAAGGGTAAGAAAACTGTTTGCCTGGTGTCTGGAGGTAATATTGATGTGACGATATTGAGCCGTGTCATCAGTCGCGGTATGGCAAAGTCGGGACGTACCTATGCAGTAACTTTGGACTTGATAGACAAACCGGGGCAGCTGTTGGGAGTCAGCAAAATTATCGCAGAGCAGGGAGGAAATGTAATTTCTGTACATCATGAGCGAAATAGTGAGAGTGCAGATGTCACCGGATGTGCCCTTCGTGTCGTTATGGAAACCAGAAACGAGGAACATATAGCATCCATTCGTCAAAAACTCTTGGATGCAGGCTATGTGATAATGAAATAAATTATATACTTTACAAGTAGAAAGGGGGGAATTTAAAATTTTCCTCCCTTTCTTGTTTCTAATTTTAATTTCTCCACACAAAAAATCGATTTTTATAGTGAAAATATCATTTTATACTTCTTAGAATCCAATTAAAATCGTACATTTGCCGCAGTTTTGTAATGTAGAGTTTGCAAAAATGACCGATATAATCAAACATCGTGGTATTGTGGAAAACATTGAAGGTTCTCATGTGCGGGTGAGAATCGTACAAACTTCTGCCTGTTCGGCTTGTAGTGTGAAAGGGCATTGCAATGCATCTGAAAGTAAAGAGAAACTGATTGATGTTTTTGACATGAAGGCATCTTCTTACCGCATAGGTGAGGAGGTGATGATTTATGGTACCACTTCCATGGGGATGCAAGCCGTATTGCTGGCTTTTGGTATCCCTTTCTTGGTATTGCTGATTACTTTATTTATTTCCATGCGTTTTACGGGGGGGGATGAGTTAAGGTCGGCGCTTGTTGCTTTGTCAGCCTTGCTCCCGTATTACCTTATCATATATGTATGCAGGAATAAGTTGAGCAAGAAGTTTTCATTTACGCTTGAACCAATAAAAAATAATTAATAAATAACTAACTAAAATTTATGGATTTAATTCTGGTTGCAGTAATTTCGTTGGGAGCGATTGGCTTGATTGCCGCGGTAATCTTGTATGCCGCTTCTAAGAAGTTTGCTGTGTATGAAGATCCGCGGATTGCCAAGGTGAGCGAAGTGCTTCCTCAGGCGAATTGCGGTGGATGTGGTTATCCCGGTTGCTCTGGTTTTGCTGGTGCCTGCGTGAAGGCTGCCGATGCCGGTTCGCTGGAGGGTAAGTTATGTCCGGTTGGTGGTGCTCCGGTAATGGAGAAAGTAGCTGCCATTTTGGGATTGGAAGCCGTTGCTGCCGAACCGAAAGTTGCGGTGGTAAGATGTAACGGTAGTTGTGAAAATCGCCCTCGTACTGCTCTGTATGACGGAGCTAAATCGTGTGCCATCGCTCATGCCACTTCAGGTGGTGAGACGGGTTGTACATTCGGTTGTCTGGGTTGTGGTGATTGTGTGGAAGCGTGTCAGTTTGATGCTATTCACATGAATCCTGAAACCGGCCTTCCGGAAGTGGACGAAGAAAAATGTACAGCTTGTGGGGCTTGTAGCAAAGCTTGTCCGCGTAAGATCATTGAAATTCGTCCGAAAGGAAAGAACAACCGCCGCGTAGTGGTGATGTGTGTGAACAAGGATAAGGGAGCTGTTGCCAACAAGGCTTGCAAGGCTAGTTGTATTGGTTGTGGAAAGTGTGTGAAAGTGTGTCCGTTCGAAGCCATTACGTTAGAGAATAATTTGGCATACATTGATCCGGCTAAGTGTAAATCTTGCCGTAAATGTGAATCGGAATGTCCGAAAGGGGCTATCCAAGCTATTAATTTCCCGCCACGTAAACCGAAGGTAGAAGTGCCGGCTGGTGAGGCTGCTGCAAAACCTGCTGCAAAAGTAGAGGCTTCAAAGGTGGAAACTCCGGAAGCGGTGAAAGCTGACGCTCCGAAAGCGGAAGCATAATCAAAATTCAAAGTAAGTAAAAATTAAAAAGATATAACAGTGAAGACATTTAGAATTGGTGGAGTACATCCAGCAGAAAATAAATTGTCAGCAGGCAAAGCCATTGAAACCCTTGCACTTCCTAAGCAAGCGGTATTTCCTTTGTCACAGCATATCGGTGCTCCTGCTACTGCCATCGTGAAAAAAGGCGATGTGGTGAAGGTAGGTACGAAGATTGCTGAGGCGGGTGGCTTTGTTTCAGCAGCCATCTTCTCGTCTGTATCCGGTAAAGTGAACAAGGTAGACGCCGTAATCGATGCAAGCGGTTACCGCAAGCCGGCTATCTTTATCGATGTGGATGGTGACGAATGGGAAGAATCAATAGACCGCAGTTCGACATTGGTGAAAGAGTGTGCTCTCACACCCGAAGAAATCGTTGCTAAAGTGAAAAATGCAGGTGTAGTAGGTATGGGCGGTGCTTGTTTCCCTACTCATGTGAAACTTTCTCCTCCTCCGGGCTGCAAGGCGGAATGTGTAATTATCAATGCTGTAGAGTGTGAGCCTTACCTCACTGCCGACCATCGTTTGATGTTGGAAAAGGCAGACGAAGTACTGGTGGGCGTAAGCATTCTGATGAAAGCTGCAAAAGTAACCAAGGGATATATCGGTATTGAAAATAATAAACCGGATGCTATTAAGTTGATGACTGAAAAAGCTGCTCAATATCCCGGTATAGAGGTGGTTCCCTTGCAAGTGAAATATCCGCAAGGTGGTGAGAAACAATTGATAGATGCTGTGATCGGTCGCCAGGTTCCTGCTCCTCCCGCTATTCCTATCAATGTGGGTGCGGTAGTTCAGAATGTAGGTACTGCATTTGCCGTTTATGAAGCCGTTCAGAAAAACAAACCTTTGTTTGAACGCATTGTAACCGTTACAGGTAAGTCTGTCAGAAATCCATCTAATTTTCTCACCCGTATGGGGACTCCGATGAGCCAGCTGATTGATGCGGCTGGCGGTTTGCCCGAAGATACGGGAAAAGTGATTGGTGGTGGTCCGATGATGGGTAAAGCACTGGTTAATACAGAAGTTCCTATTTGTAAAGGTAGTTCGGGTGTGCTGATTATGAATGATAAGGAAGCTGCCCGTGCGGAAGCTCAGCCCTGTATCCGCTGTGCCAAGTGTGTTAACGTGTGTCCCATGGGACTGGAGCCTTTCTTATTGGCAACACTTTCAGCTCATAAGGATTGGGAGAGAGTAGAGAAAGAAGATGTAATGTCGTGCATCGAGTGCGGTTCGTGTCAGTTTACATGTCCGTCTCATCGTTATTTGCTGGACTATATCCGTTTGGGTAAGGGCACAGTAGGCGGTATTATCCGTGCACGTAATGCTAAAAAATAATTCGACAAAATAGTATGGCTAATAAATTAATAGTATCATTATCGCCTCACGTTCATAGCGGTGACAGCATACAGAAGAATATGTATGGTGTACTCATTGCGTTGATACCTGCGTTGCTGGTGTCATTTTATATGTTCGGACTGGGCGCCGTGGTGGTGACCTTGACCTCGGTTGCCGCTTGTGTATTCTTCGAATGGGCGATTACCAAGTTTATTTTGAAGAGAGAACGCTCTACCATCTGTGATGGTTCGGCTATTATAACCGGTGTGTTGCTGGCATTCAATCTGCCTTCCAACTTGCCGCTTTGGATTATTATCATCGGTGCGTTGGTGGCAATCGGTGTGGGCAAGATGACTTTCGGCGGATTGGGTTGTAATCCTTTTAATCCTGCGTTGGTAGGTCGTATCTTCTTGCTGATTTCTTTTCCTGTGCAGATGACTTCATGGCCGTTGGTTCAACAATGGGGAAGTTATACCGATGCTGAAACCGGTGCTACTCCGCTGGCATTGATGAAAATGGCTGTAAAGGGTGATGTAAATGCTTTAGGTCAGTTGCCCGATACATTAAGTCTGTTTCTGGGTAATAACCCGGGTTCGCTAGGTGAGGTGAGTGCATTGGCTTTATTGCTTGGCCTGGGATATATGCTATGGAAAAAGATTATTTCCTGGCATATTCCTGTATCTATTCTGGTGACTGTATTTGTATTTGCCGGTCTGATGCATTTGGTTGATCCGGTGGCTTACGCATCTCCGTTGGCTCACTTGTTTACAGGTGGTTTGATGTTGGGTGCTATTTTCATGGCAACCGACTATGTTACTTCGCCTATGACTCATAAAGGTATGATTATATACGGTGTGGCTATCGGTTTCCTGACCGTGGTTATCCGTTTGTTCGGTGCATATCCCGAAGGTATGTCTTTCGCTATATTCATTATGAACGCATTCACTCCGTTAATCAATACTTATTGTAAACCTAAAAGATTCGGGGAGGTAGTGAAGAAATGAAAAAACTAGAATCATCTTTGAAAAACATGGTTATCGTACTGACGGCGATTACTGTGATTGCAACCGGACTTTTGGCTTATGTCAACCAACTGACTGCCGGTCCTATTGCTGAGGCTAATGCAAAAGCTTTGAGTGACGCTATTGCAGTTGTAGTTCCGGGGTTTGATAACAATCCTGCGGAAGCTCCTGAAACTATAGAATTGGATGGTGCTACTTATAAAATATATAAGGCAACCAAGGGTGGCGAATTTATTGGTGCTGCCGTAGAATCTTCTGCCAATGGTTTTGGTGGCGCTTTGAGTGTGCTGGTAGGTTTTGACAAAGAGGGAAATATCATAGACTATTCTTTGTTGAGCCATGCTGAGACTCCGGGCTTGGGGTCAAAGGCGGCTGATTGGTTTAAGAAAGGTGCAAAAGGCGACATTACCGGTATGAATCCGGGACAGGGAGCATTGGTGGTAAATAAGGATGGTGGTCAGATAGATGCTATCACAGCTTCTACCATCACTACACGTGCTTTTCTAAAAGCTGTGAACAATGCTTATGCAGCATATAGTGGTCAGAATGTGGATGGCGCTAGTGGTGCAACTCAGCAAGTGTCTGAAACTGTTGCCGAAAATGCTACTGCCTGCGATGCTCAATGTGAAGGAAACGAGGCATGTAAGCAGGTTTGTGACTCTACAGCCTGCAAGACTGTTTGTAGCGATAAATGTGATCCTGCTAACTGCGATAAGGCAGACTGCAAAAAAGTAGAATGTCCCAAGCAAGATTGTAAAAATAAAAAATAAGGAAGGAGCAGACTATGAATAATTTTAAAGTATTGATGAACGGGATTGTAAAAGAGAATCCCACGTTTGTACTCCTTTTGGGTATGTGTCCTACATTAGGAACAACATCTTCTGCCATCAATGGTATGGGGATGGGATTGGCTACGGCTTTTGTATTAATCTGTTCTAATGTTGTAATTTCGGCCATTAAGAATTTGATACCTGATATGGTGCGCATTCCGGCCTTTGTTGTGGTTATTGCATCATTCGTAACCTTGTTGCAGATGATTATGCAGGCATATGTGCCGGCACTTTATGCTACTTTGGGCTTGTTCATCCCATTGATCGTAGTAAACTGTATTCTGCTGGGACGTGCCGAAGCTTTTGCAGCAAAGAACGGCCCCGTGCCTTCATTCTTCGACGGACTGGGTATGGGACTCGGATTTACTCTTGCATTGACTATCCTTGGTGGTGTACGTGAGTTCCTAGGCACAGGCAAGTTGTTTGATATCGCTATCATGCCTGAGCAATACGGAATGTTGATTTTCGTTCTCGCACCGGGAGCCTTCATTGCATTGGGATACCTTATTGCGATTGTGAATAAACTGAAGAAAGCATAACCCGTAAAAAGTAAGAATATGGAATATATATTGATATTTATCACCGCTATATTTGTGAACAACATTGTGTTGTCACAATTCTTGGGTATCTGCCCGTTCCTCGGTGTATCCAAAAAAGTTGAGACAGCTACGGGTATGGGTGCGGCTGTTGCATTCGTGCTTACCATCGCTACCATTGTTACCTATCTTATCCAGAAATTTGTACTCGATGCTTTCGGGTTGGAATATTTGCAGACCATTGCGTTTATCCTTGTCATTGCAGCATTGGTACAGATGGTGGAAATCATATTGAAGAAAGTGTCTCCTGCCCTTTATCAGGCATTAGGAGTATTCCTTCCGTTGATAACCACTAACTGCTGTATTTTGGGTGTAGCTATCTTGGTCATTCAGAAAGATTTTGATTTGTTGACTGGCGTGGTTTACGCCTTCTCTACAGCTCTTGGTTTTGCTTTGGCTATGGTATTGTTTGCAGGTATCCGTGAACAATTAAGTTTGGTGAATATACCTAAAGGAATGCAGGGAATGGCTATCGCATTGGTTACTGCCGGTCTGCTGGCAATGGCATTCATGGGATTTTCAGGTGTAGACAAAGGTTTGGGTGTTCTGTTTGGAATAGAATAGTTCACTTCATCGTTAAAATAAACCGATTCAGAAGTCCGGAGCACAGCTTCGGACTTTTTTATTAGAAAGAAATCCATTGTTCTTGTCCGTAAATTCAATTTTTATGCTTATTTTTGCATTAGAATTAATAGAGAGATTAAATGGCTATGACCTTGATTGTACTCGCGGCCACTATGGGGAATAAATATGGTGGATTGAAACAGCTGGAGGGAATAGGTCCTAATGGCGAAACAATATTAGATTTTTCCATATATGATGCCGTAAGAGTCGGATTTAATAAGATCGTATTTGTCATAAGCAGACATTTTGAACAAGAATTCAAGAAACTGGTATCAGGCAAATATGAACATGTGGTAGAAGTGGAGTATGTTTATCAGGATGTGGAAACGATTCCTGAAGAAAAGCGTAATCCGAAACGCAAAGCACTGTACGGCTCGGTAAGAGCTGTTTTGATGGGAGAAGAGTTGATTGACTCTCCATTCGGTGTGATAAATGCCGTGAACTTTTACCAAAGAGAAAGTTTTGAATTGTTATATGATAATCTGGTGATGTTGGGAGAAGCTGACTACCATAGTTTCAATATTTGCTACAGGCTGAGAAATGTATTGGCGGAAAGCGGAGGGGTTACCCGTGGTATTTGTGAAGTGAATGAAAAGGGATATCTGTTGTCCGTTACAGACCGTGTAGGAGTAGAACGGATAAGTGGAAATCCGATGTATCCTAATGAATTACATAAATGGGTAGCTTTGGATGACAACAGCTTGGTTTCAATGAATATGTGGGGATTTACTCCGCAGGTATTTGGTGAGATGAAGAAGGCGTTCGATAAGTTTATAGATGAGAATGGAATGGATATGAAAGCTCATTATTCTATTCCGGCTTTTATGAATGAGCGTATTGCTGACGGAGTTAGGGTGAAAGTGATTGAGACACCTGCCAGATGGATGGGGTTGGTATCGCATGATGACAAGATACAAGTCCTGCTTCGTATCAATGATATGATACGAAAAGGGATTTACCCGTCGAAGTTGTTTTGAACCTATTAGAAAACGACAGAATATTAAGTATTATGAAAGAAAGAATTTTAGTAACAGGAGGAACCGGCTACATCGGTTCTCATACGGTAGTAGAGCTGCAAAATAGCGGTTACGACGTAGTGATTGTGGACAATTTGTCCAATTCAAGCGCCGATGTGGTAGATAATATAGAAAAGGTTTCAGGAATCCGTCCTGCATTTGAAAAGTTGGATTGCTTGGATTTTGAGGGAATGGACAAGCTGTTTACTAAATATCCGGGCATAAAAGGTATTATTCATTTTGCGGCTAGCAAGGCTGTGGGTGAATCGGTACAAAAACCGTTGTTGTATTATCGCAATAACTTGGTTTCATTGATTAACCTGTTGGAGTTAATGCCGAAACATGGAGTAGAAGGTATTATTTTTTCATCATCATGTACGGTGTATGGTCAGCCCGATGTTCTTCCTGTAACGGAAGAGGCTCCGATTAAGAAGGCTGAGTCTCCGTATGGTAATACAAAACAGATCAATGAAGAAATTATTCGTGATACAGTTGCTTCGGGATCGCCTATTAATGCTATTATGTTGCGTTACTTTAATCCTATTGGCGCACATCCCACTGCATTAATAGGTGAATTACCTAATGGTGTTCCACAAAACTTGTTACCCTACGTTACTCAGACAGCAATGGGTATTCGTGAAAAACTGAGTGTGTTTGGGGATGATTATGATACACCGGACGGTTCTTGCATCCGTGACTATATATATGTAGTGGATTTGGCGAAGGCTCACGTTATCGCAATGGATCGCATTTTGAATAACAAGCAGAAGGAGAAGGTGGAAGTCTTTAATATTGGAACGGGTAAAGGCGTTTCTGTATTGGAACTGATCAATACATTTGAAAAAGCTACCGGTGTGAAACTTAATTATCAGATCGTGGGTCGTCGTGCCGGAGATATTGAGAAGGTATGGGCTAATCCTGACTTCGCTAATAAGGAGTTGGGATGGAAGGCAGAAGCCAATTTGGAGGACACTCTACGTTCAGCTTGGAACTGGCAGTTGAAGCTAAGAGAAAGAGGAATTCAATAAGAATTAAGATATTTTTAGAAAGACCGATGAACAAAGGACGCTAGTGTGGCGTTTTATAGATGCAAATAACCTGAAACCCCTCTTGGATATGTGAATACCTGATTGGCGGTAGTTATGTTACTCAAAACATAGAGCAGGCTAAAAAATTGCATAGTAGTTTTGTCGTGTTTTATTTTGTGTTTGTGTTGTGGCTGTTCTCCGACGTGAGTCGGGGGACAGTTTTTTTTGACTATTTAGTTGTTTTTTAGTTATTTATGGCTATATTTGCCGAAAATAATCACGCACTACTTTATGAAAACAAAATTTTGGATCATCTGCTTATCAGTTTTCTTTGTGTCTTGCTTGCGTAATATGCATGATATATACACGGGGGGAGGGGAAGAAGGGGAGGAAAAAATCAATAAAGACGATTTTTTTGATTTTACTACTGTCCGTAATAGTCAACTTATTATTGATTATGGTATGAAAGTACAGACTGCTTTTTATCTGTATGATGAATATCCTATGGAATTAGTTGAAAATACTTGGGAGTTTAAAGATATAAATCCCATTTATGCTGCTTCGACTGATATGAATGGTAGATTTTTTTCAAAAGTATCTTTGCCGGCTTATTTGAAAAAGGTATGGCTGGTAACTGATAATGTGTTGGTCGTATCACCTGTTGAATTGGAATTACTATCTGACGGACTAACCTTTAATTATGTTGATTATAAGGCACAACTGTCTGCCGATGGGCGTTCTAGAGCAGTAATGAGAGGAGTGAGTTATCCTGACGGATATGATGTATTGGGTAATTGGAATGAAAATGGGGTTCCTGATTATTTGTTGCCTGAAAAGTTGGATATACCTGGTGCTTTTTTAGAGAGATGCAGTAATTTAAGCCGTTCTATAGTAGTAGATAATCGTAATTTGTTGGAAAGATTTCCGGAACTGCGTACTTCAGGGAGTAATGATATGGTAATAACTAAATCTACAGGTTTGGTAGCGACTTATTTTAATTTCTCGTCTACTACGTGGGAGGATATGGTTGCTTATTATACTTATAAAGAAGGAGAGTCCGTGGACATGGCTACCATAAAAAAGACCATCCTGATTCCTCGTTCCAGTAGGAATGCTCCTAAATCTTTAGTCGGTGAGCAAATAAAACTAAAATATTGGAATAAGGAACAAAGCAAGTATGAAGATGAATTCCCCCAAGGCACTCATATTGGATGGATTTTATTGGGAATGGGATTTGGAAAAGAAAAGGGTGTTTTTCCTCGTTATTCTAATCCTGCATATAACGATAATAAAGAGCAACGTTCAGTTTTGTTAAGTGATCCGGAACTGGACAATTGTTTCTTTATGGCTATGGAAGATAATGTGGACATGCGTTTTAATGATGTACAGTTTGCTATTATGGCATCTGCTTCTTCTTCTGTAGAACCTACTCCTAATATACCGGATGAAGTAAATAAGGGTGAAATTTCGTATGTAGTCAAAGGGTCTTTGGCTTATGAGGACAATTGGCCTGATAAGAATGATTATGATATGAATGATGTTGTGATATATTATTCCAGTACAGTTGTAAAAGATAAATCTTCTAACGCATTGGTGCGCACCACTACTACTTTTACTCCGATGAATGATGGTGCTACTTATACAAATGGGTTTGGTTTCCAGTTGGATTACGTAGGGAAGGAGCATATTGATTTGGTGCAGGTGAGTCAAGAAGGTAATGTGATCGGAAAAAACTTTGAGCCGGGAATAGAAAAGCCTGTATTAATACTTTTTTCTGATATAAAGCCTGTTCTCAAAAAGCCTGTGACTGTAGTGATCGGATTTAAAAAATATGATAAAGTAAGCGATATGGATGCTTATCCGCCTTACAATTCTTTCATTTTTGTGAATAAACGTTCTCATGAAGTACATTTGTCAGGCTATAAGCCGACAAGCGTAGCTGATGAGAGTTTACGTGGTACGGGTAGTGATTTGAGTCAAGATTCCAATGGTACCCCAATGTATTATATAGCAGAAGATAATATGCCTTTCGCTATAAATATCAGTAACAGTGAATTTAGATGGCCTTCAGAGAAGGTGTCTATTACCACCTATTATCCCGAGTTTAAACAGTGGAGAGATTCTTTTGGTGCGGATTATAAAGATTGGTATTTACACCCCAAAGAATAATAAAGGGTGAAAAGTACTGTTGTTTTTGATAAATCAGATTAACAGGACTTTTTACTTGAAAAAATGTCACCTTTTGAAGCCAAGTGATTCAATCTTTTTGTACTTTTGCGGACAATATGATTTTATAAAGGAAAACTCACATGGATTCAGTCTTTATTACGACGCGTAAGCAACGGGTTATCAGAGAACTAAGGGATTATATGTTGATTGCTCTTGGTATGCTGATGTATGCTATCGGATGGACCGTCTTTTTGTTACCTAATGACCTTCCTTCAGGTGCGGTGCCAGGTATTGCTTCTATTGTTTATTGGGCTACCGGTTTGCCGGTTCAGTACACCTATTTGGGAATAAACGGAGTATTGTTGATACTTTCTTTGGTTATTTTGGGATGGAAGTTTAGTGTGAAAACCATCTATGCTGTATTTGTGCTGACTTCTATTCTGCCTATCATACAGGATTTGACAGGGGGAGAGTCTTTAATACATGATCAACCTTTCATGGCTTGTGTCTTGGGAGCCTTTTTCTGCGGAGGTGGTATTGGTGTCGCTTTTTCTGCCAATGGTAGCACAGGAGGTACGGATATTATAGCTGCTATTG
The DNA here is from genome assembly GCF_040929485.1 of Phocaeicola sp. RTP21198st1_B8_RTP21198_201120. Classification (NCBI taxonomy): domain Bacteria; kingdom Pseudomonadati; phylum Bacteroidota; class Bacteroidia; order Bacteroidales; family Bacteroidaceae; genus Phocaeicola; species Phocaeicola sp. RTP21198st1_B8_RTP21198_201120. The sequence continues at coordinate 38,471 of NZ_JBCOCI010000024.1, forward strand.
TCAATAAGTATCGTGATATTACTTTGGGCCGGGTTATTTTGATGTGTGATTTGGTTATTATCTCTTCCAGTTATTTTGTATTGCATGATTGGGAGAAGGTGGTATATGGATATGTTGTCTTGTTTATATCCAGCTTTGTCTTGGATCAGGTGGTAAATAGTGCTCGTCAGTCAGTGCAATTCTTTATCATTTCGAAGAAGCATGAAGAAATAGGGCATCGCATAAATAAAGATCTTCATCGAGGGGTGACGTTCATTGACGGAGTAGGTTGTTATACCGGTGCGGGTGTGAAAATGATGTTTGTGCTGGCAAAAAAACGTGAGTCTACTACTATATTCCGTTTGATAAAAGATATCGATCCGAACGCATTTGTATCACAAAGTGCTGTCATTGGTGTATTTGGAGAAGGCTTTGATAGAATAAAGGTGAAATAAGAGTTCCGAAGTTAAAAAATAGAATAAGGGCGTTCTGAATGGACGCCTTTTTTTATGTCTGTTTTTTGAATGAACTTCAAAGGATATAAGACTTTGTTAACTGAGTAAACTTTCATAATGTAAGTTTGTTGTCTGTTTTGCAGCAATAAACATGTATAAAATAATATTTTAAAATTATATCAGATTATATTTTGATATCAAAATGTTAGTTTATACCTTTGCTATATAAAATAAGAAATGATAAACTAATAAATAACCTGATCATGGAAACAAAACTTACAGAAGAAACCCGAGTAGAAAGTGATTTAATTGGTGCCCGCGAAATTCCGGCCAGTGCATTGTATGGTGTGCAAACTCTAAGAGGCATAGAAAATTTCCCAATTAGTAAATTTCATCTAAATGAATATCCGTTGTTTATTAACGGTCTTGCCATTACGAAAATGGCAGCTGCAATGGCTAACTATGAGTTAGGTTTATTAACTAAAGAACAAAAAGATGCCATAGTATTGGCGTGTCAGGAAATCTTAAATGGTGAGCATCATGAGCAATTCCCGGTGGATATGATTCAGGGAGGTGCCGGTACTTCTACCAATATGAATGCTAATGAAGTCATTGCTAACCGTGCTTTGGAGATTATGGGACACAAACGTGGCGAGTATCAATATTGCTCTCCTAATGACCATGTGAACTGCTCACAATCAACGAATGATGCTTATCCCACTGCAATCCATATTGGTATGTATTATTCTCATCTTCGTTTTCTTCCTTATTTGGAATCGCTGATTGGTGCATTCCATAAGAAAGGAGAGGAGTTTGCACATATCATCAAAATGGGGCGTACTCAGTTGGAAGATGCCGTACCTATGACTTTAGGTCAGACATTCAATGGTTTTGCCAGTATATTGAGAGACGAAATTCGTCATTTGAATGAAGCGGCGGCAGACTTCCTGACAGTAAATATGGGTGCTACCGCTATTGGTACAGGCATTTGTGCGGAACCGGGATATGCAGAAAAATGTGTGGAAGCATTGTGTGAAATTACAGGTTTTGATTTCAAATTGTCGTCAGATTTGGTAGGAGCTACTTCAGATACTTCCTGCTTGGTAGGTTATGCTTCAGCTTTAAAAAGGGTAGCCGTAAAAGTAAATAAAATATGTAATGATTTACGTTTGCTGGCCAGTGGACCGCGTTGTGGTTTAGGAGAATTCAACCTTCCGGCTATGCAACCGGGATCTTCTATAATGCCAGGTAAGGTGAATCCGGTGATTCCTGAAGTGATGAATCAGATTTGTTATAAAGTAATAGGTAACGAACTATGCGTGACTATGGCTGGCGAAGCTGCTCAAATGGAACTGAATGCTATGGAACCGGTGATGGCACAGTGTTGTTTTGAATCTGTAGATTTAATGGTCAATGGTTTTGAAACCCTGCGTACACGTTGTGTAGAAGGTATTACTGCTAATGCGGAACGCTGCAAGATTGAAGTGCATAACAGTATTGGTGTAGTAACCGCATTGAATCCGATTATTGGTTATAAAAATTCTACAAAGATTGCAAAAGAAGCGTTGGAAACAGGTAGAAGTGTCTATGAACTGGTCTTGGAACATGGTATTTTAAATAAGGAAGAGTTGGATACAATTCTAAGTCCGGAGAACATGTTGAAACCGGTAAAATTGGATATTAAGCCTAGAAGATAAATTTATTTCACCACAGACTACAGGAAAGTAAAGAACTTGTTTTATGAAGCCGGCTTCAATATTTGTAAAGCCGGCTCCATGAGTGGTGGCACTAGTTTTATTCCTGCCGATAAATTAATTTCTAGAAATCCGGCATAGTGTTTTGTCACCGCTATAGCGTATAAATTGTTTTTTCATATTTTATCAGCAGATAGTTTGCGTAGTCTGTGGTATACTTTTTTAGAACTTTCTGAATGTGAGGCGTGCATAATCAGATTTCAGAATTAGTTTCTTGCCTGTTGCTTTTTCCACTTTAAGATGATTAATAGCTTGATTAAGTCCGAAAGGTTTCAATTCATTCAGTGTCGTTAGTTTTTCTTCATCTCCCCGGTGGCGGAATTCACTCATGGTTACCTCATCTCCTTTATAAGAGAAACGTCCGATATGAGTGCCTCCATTTCCACCTTTGGCACTGATTTCCACCAAATGTAACTGGATACTATAATAAATGCGGTTACATTCTTCTATTTTTCCATTAGTATATTCTATAGTCATTAATTGCCATCTGCCATCTAATTTGCCATTGATGGGAGCTTTGTCACAACTGCTGATTCCCAGCATAAAGAGTATGAATAATAATATTTGTTTCATATGTTGATTGGGTTGACAGTTAAAACTTTTATTTATTGCCTGATTTGATAATTCCTTGTTTGCGGATAACCAGCATTCCACCATAATTATTTCCAAGCATGCTGCCGCGATCCATAGCTCCGGATACAGTGAAACTCCATCCTTTCAGTTGTTGTGGAGCATAAGTTACTTCAAACAAAGAGTTGAATTGTTTCTTTATTTCATTCAGAGGATTATCATAAGTACCCCAATGACGGGAGTAGGAGAGTAGCATACGATAACTCAGCGATTGGCAGGGGGAACCGCAGAATCCTATGTGATGTGCCAGTACACGGTTGCTGATAAAAGTAATCTGTCCATTCTTGTTGTAAATAGGTCCGGGAAGTAGAGGATTGCCTATTCCCATTCCCCAATGCTGCCATCCTTGATAGAGGTAATGATTGTAATAATTATCTTTAGCACTGATTTGCTCTTCAAACTCCCCCCAAAAGGAATCATACAGCATAGGTCCGGTTTGATCCTTTGTTCCTAATCCTTCGTATACAAAAGTATCAATGAAGCGGTTTTTTGGAAAAGTTATTTCCAGTCCGATGTGTCCGTCTTTCCAGCGTCCGTATTGGAAAAACATTTGGGAGTGATCGTCGAAATAATGTTCATAATAGATTTTTACCTTCCACTGGTTAAGATAAGCTGTTGCGGCAAAATTCCAACTACCGACATGGTTTCCGTAGATGTTTACTTGTTCGCCTTCGGGTGTGGTATCATCTCCAGCCATAGGAACCAATACGCGCATAAAGTCAACAAACCGGGTAGGCATATCTATTACAGGCTCTTTTTGTCCTGCAATATATTGGTCTCCGCCGAATTGAGCGGACATTTGTATTCCTCCTTCAAATTCTACCGGAAAATGTTCTTTGTTTCCTACTTTGGCGAAAAGCGATTTACTGTGGTAAAGTACATCAATGGCATATTTGTTACCTATGGAAGTGAAATGTTCCTGCCATTTGTCATCAGTAAAACGTCCATAGGCTATGTGTCCTTTCAAATAAAGCCATTTATGGGTACCTGGTATGGCTACATAATAGGGAACTTCCAAGCGTACTTGGGGAATGGGGCGGGCATTATTTGATTCTACCATGCCTCCACTGCTTAACTTGGAATTCTTTAATTCGGGCAAGCGTTCTTTACTGCCGATGCTCAGGTTCAACCATCGGTAGCTAAGGTCTGCATAGGCCTGTTGGATGATGAATGAGGAGGTGAAATTGTAGGCGGTTGCCAAATCCAGTCCTGCACTGAAGCCGAAATGTTGGTTTAATGGCATTGTGTGTGCAATTCCTGCCCGTAAATAACCATTTTCAGTATTGACAGAAGATAAACCTTGCCTATTGGCAGTAAGCCACATAGGTGCGTAAGTTCCTTTACCCGATGTTCCTCCCATCTCAACGGTATATTCTGTTTTGACAGGGAATTGGGCATTGATGTGCTGCGTAATGGATATTAACAGACATAGTAATAAGAATAGTTGTATTTTCTTCATTTAGTTTATGTGTTTTGGTTTAGTGTAAAGTTTGCTAAAACGAAGCAGATTTATCAGTCTGCCATCCTGAACTTTTGTGAAAGATTTGGTTTCTAATCACTTTATGTATATGAAAAGCTTCACTAATGCCCAGAATGGCAAACTATATAATCATATCAGCAAAAGTTTTGGCATATTTATTTTCCTCCGGCAGGCAGGTTTTTCAACCAGTAATCAGCCATTGTCTTTCGCAGATGCAAGCTGGTTCCCTCGCCTTCATAAATTCCATGGGAACGCATAGGGTAAGAAATCTGTGAGAAGATCTTTCCGTGCCGTACCAGTTCATTGACCAACATTTCACAATTCTGGTAATGGACATTATCATCTCCTGTACCGTGAATTAACAGCAAGTTGCCTTTCAATCCTGCTGCATACGAGATGGGAGACCCTTTGCGGTAACCCTCCGGATTATTTTGAGGGGTGTTCATGTAACGTTCTTGATAAATCGTGTCATACAGACGCTGGTCTGCTACAAAAGCAATGGCAATGCCTGTGTGGAAAACATCGGGATAACGGAACATACTATTCAGAGTCTGGCTGCCTCCACCACTCCAGCCGGTGATACCGATACGTGTGGTGTCAATGAAAGAGTATTGACGTGCCAAGTCTTGGATGCCTCTTGCCTGATCTTCACTGGCAAAGGTTCCGACTTCTCCATAAATACATTTGCGCCATTCGCGTCCACGGGGTGCATTGGCACCACGGTTCTCGATGCTGACTATGATATACCCCAGGTTTGCCAAGTATTGGTGCCATAAACTTCCTCCGCTCCATACATCCTGTACAGTGGCGTTGGCAGGTTCTCCATAGACATCAATTATGACCGGATATTTTTTGCTGGGATCAAAGTTTACGGGTTTGATCATCCATGCATCCAGTTCCAATTCTCCTGAACGGGTTTTTACAAATTCTTTTGGTTGTAGCCCCAAGGCTTTGTATTGCTCCTTGGCTTTTGCATTGTCAGTAATCAGACGTACACTTTTATGGGCAGGGAAAGACACCATGTCGATTACAGGGGGAGTTTCCGAGTTACTGAATGTATGGACTGCCCATTTGCCGGACGGTGACATGATATAACGATGTTGCCCGCTTTGGTCAACAGGACTTAGCCGCTTTACCTCTCCATTGCCGAAAAGACGTGCCTGGTAGAGATAGCGCTGGGTGAAGTTGTCGGGAGAAGCGATAAAGTATACAAAACCTTTATCCATATCCGCACCTACTTCTTGAATATAATCAAAAGCTCCTTGGGTGATGGGCTTGATTTCTTTACCATCACGGCTTACACGATACAGGTGGCGCCATCCGTCACGTTCGCTTTCCCAAGTGAAATACTTGTTCCCTTTCAACCAACGCACATTGTCATTCGTTTCCAACCATGCGGCATCTTGATCGGTAAAGATATTGACGGGGGTATTTTCACCTATTTTCGCAATCCATACTTTATTGGTGTTTTGGGCACGGTTCATTTGCTGGATGAACAGTTCGTTGCAGCCCGGAATGAATTCCATACGGGGAATATAGTGGTTACGTGCATCACCGGGAAGAGCCAGCCAAGTGGTGTTTCCACCGTCGGCGGATACATAGCCTACTTTTACAGCGGAGTTTGCTGTTCCGGCTTTAGGGTAAGGAAAACGTTGGATTTTAGGATAAATGGAATCTACATTATTGATGATATCAAACCATCCCGTACCTTGGGTATCGCTTTGCCAATAGGCTATGTATTGTCCGTCGGGACTCCAGCGGAAACCGTCGCGGCAGTTGAATTCTTCTTCGTATACCCAGTCGAATGTTCCGTTTACAATTTCATTATTTCCGTCTTGAGTTAGTTGGTTGATTTTCCCGTCAACCAGACTCTCTACGTAAATGTTGTTTCTGGAGACATATGCTACCCGGCTGGCATCCGGCGAGAACTTGGCGAACATTAAGGTAGCTTCCGGCAAGCTTTTGCCCAATTGTTGCAGTTTGCCGTTTTTCAAATTAAGCACCCAGTAATCACCGCGGGTATCATAACGCCATACGCGACGAGTATTGGTGTAGATCAATACTTTGGAGTTATCTTCGCTGAATATGAAATTGCGGACAGAGATAGGTTTTCCTGTTTGCGGATTCAGAAGCATATTGGCAGGGATCAGCACTTCTTTGGAATTGTCCTTTGCTTTATAGGCAGTGACTTCGTATGCTCCCTCGGCATTTTTTTCTATTTTGGAATAACGTTCTCCATCTTTCATCCAACTCACGTTGCTTCCGCCTTCTGTCTTGATCAGTCCTCCGTATACAGCTTCCTCCAATGTGGGGATATGTTGCGCATGAGTTGTGGTTCCGAGACAGAATAAACATAAGACTAATGTAAATAAGTTCTTTTTCGTCATAGTTATTATGAATCTTTTACTAAAAAATAGATGTCCATTTGAAAACACAAGTATGTATTGGGAATCCAGATATCTGTTTTCAAAAAACGGGCGTCTATTTTAGAAAAACGGACGCCTGCTCTTTTCTTTTTTATTTAATTCCTAATTTCTGTTTGATTGCAGCCGGAATAGCATCTTTATGCACCATGAGGAAAATAGTCTTGGCACGTACATAGCTTTCGGACATATTCAGATAACCGCCAAATGTATTGCGTTCTGTACCCCAAGAATTTTTGGTGATATAGTATTTGGTCCCGTTCTGGTCTTTGGTAATACCGGTAAGATGCATCAGGTGGTCATCTGTAGTGACAAATGCTTCATAACCTTCCTGACGGACTTCCGGAGTGACATTTACTTCGGGACACGGTTTTTCAAATTTGTAGGCTTCCGCCAGCATCTCTTTTTGTTCTTTAGGGTCCATCTTTTCAAAACGTGCACGGTCGGAACCCGAGAGGTCTTCCACTTTTTTCACTACCGGATTGATGGCTACACCATTTTTGAATGAAAAACCTTTTTCACTGACATCACCGTCCCAACATACGGTATATCCGTGGGTCAAAGCATAGTCGGCAACTTCCATCATTTCGTCCAGCGGAAGATTGTACATTTGTTCATTTTCCCAATTGTCGGGTACTTCCGGAGAGAATTTCTGGTAATACGGTTTGTGAGTGAAACTAGTCAGTTCAATATAATCGTCCATGTTCAAACCCAGACTTTCGGCAAAAGATTTCGGAGTGTATTCTTTTCCTTTGTAAGTGAACTTTTCAGGAAGTTCTCCTAGATAAGTATCGAAAAGATTGTTGATCAGCTTGTAGTATTCCGCGCTGCGACGTTTCATTTTAACGGCTGTGTTTCCTAAAGCGTTGATGTATCTCACCATTTCACCATGGTTATGTTTCTCTGAGTTATAATTGATTCCGTGATATACTTCCTCGGGTACGATACCCACTTGATTGAAAGCGTTCTTCCATGTGTGTGAAAGGCTTCCTTGTCCTAAATTCCCGTTGCCTCCCCGGTAATAGTTGTCTTCCAATTGGTTTAAGTACTTTTGGCGTACAATGAACATTTCAGAAAGGTCATATTCTCCTTTGCCCATACGGAGCAGTTCGGATTCCATGAACGAAGTGGTGGCAAAGCACCAGCAAGTTCCGGTAGAGGCCTGATTTTTGACAGGAGTTGCTTTCTGTGATGCAACAGTCGTGAATTTGTAACCACTTTCTTGTGCATACATGGCTGATGCGCAGCATAGCAGTGCGGCTAGTGTGAATACTTTTGTCTTCATAAGTTTGTTTTTAATATGATAAGGTTAACAATTAAAAGCCGAAGCGTGACTCAATCCAATATTGGTTTGCCATTTCGTCCCAGCGAAGGATGGTGGCGCCTATAAAGTCTGCCGTATAGTCTGTGAGATAAGCACGGGCGGCTTCTTCTCCTTTGGATTGAAGGATACTTTGGTATTGTGCTTCCACAAATGGAAGTTCCCGTTGTCCTTTTTCCTCGAAATGACGAATATTTTTTTCCATAACTTTACGGGCAGCTCCCCATCTTACAGCAGCCAGTTTGTTGGCGCGGCGATAGTGCCATAAGGCGGCATCGTCGCGATAGCGGTGGTTACCGCAGATTTTATACATAGCAGGGAAATCAGTAATGCCACAGAATACCGGAACGCGCGGGCTTTGTCCGGGATTGTCCATAGAGAACCATACCACACCACCTACTGCATCGGGCAGCCAGTTGCGCAATTGGATAACTGTAGAATAAGCACATTGCGGAACTGCGATATTGCGTACTGATTTCACAACTCCTTTTTTAATACCGTTCAGCATATTCAGTTCATCGCCACGCATCCACGGATTGGCTTTCGGGCTGATAATGGTGTCTACTTTTCCGGTTTTTCTATCTTTTACCGTAACTTTCAGATTCTGTGTCATATCCAGCGGCGTTCCTTCGTATGTTTCCCGGAGCAATGCCATAACATCTGTTACAGATACTTGCTTGTCGGGTTTTACACTGATAGGCAGTTCTTCTGCTTCATAATCAAGCTTTAATGACGGTGCCAGTGCATTCAGGATAAAGTGCTCGCGGGTGCTGAAGGATTTCAGTTGGCCGGAGTAATTCTTTCCGCTATAGGCTTTCCAAAATTTAAAAGGTTCTTTTCCATCCCAATACCCTAATTTTTTAGCCACGTCAAATACATTTTCGGAAGCCATATAGTGGTCGGGATCTTTCAGATTGAGGGTGCTGATCCGTGAGATATTGGCAGATACGCCTACATGATCATCCGGAATACGGACTGCCGCCCATACTCCGCCAATTTTATCTTTTCCTTCTCCGAAAACTTCGAAATGCCATACTTCATTAGGATCGGCGATGGTCAGGCATTCACCGCTGTCGCCATAGCCATATTGTTTTACGAGATCTCCCATCAGGCGGATAGCCTCACGGGCTGTTGTACAGCGTTGTAACGCCACACGTTGCAATTCTTCAATCATAAACATACCCTTGGGATTTTCCAGATCCCTGCGTCCGCTTACGGTAGTTTCACCTATTCCCAGTTGCTTTTCGTTGATACAAGGGTAGGAGGTGTCCATGAAGGCATATGTTTTTCTCGCTTGTGGTATTTGCCCCTTGATTTTTACATTAGTCTGGTCGGCTACAAACTCGGTGTGCATACGGCCATCGTAAATATTCATTACAGTATCCCTTTCATAACTTTCTGCCGGAACCATGTTTACCCAGGTTCGGTACCAGCTGTCGCATGTATGACTGGTTATAACTGATCCATCGGTAGTTGCTTTCTTTCCTACCATAATGCTAGTGCAGCTTTCTGGATCCTTTGTGTAATTCGTTTGGGCTGTGACACTTTGTGCCATGACTAAACCCAGGATTGTTAAAGAGGCTAGTAGTTTCATAAAGGTCGTTTTATTACTATTGCGTTTCAAAAGTATATAAAAAAAACTATTATTCAGAACATTATCGGCTTAATTTTGTTATTTGTATCTATTTATTCGGCCTTTTTTTGTATTTTTGCAAAAAATACAAAAATTGGGAGCACATGACAACTAGTATAGACATAGCTAGAAGGATAGCAGAAGTTAACCATCCTCTCAGTAGAGAAAGTGTTCACGCATTAGCCGAAATTTTAGTTTGTAGAAAATATCGTAAAGGGGAGATTGTTTTGCAGGCCGGTGAGGTGTGTAAAGCAATGTTGTTTATAGAAAAAGGAATGCTCAGACAATTTTATTATAAGTATGATAAAGATCTGACTGAGCATATCGGTTATGAGAACGGAATGATTATTTGCATAGAGAGTTATTTTAAACAGGAGCCCACCCGCTTGATGGTGGAAACTTTGGAAGCATCCGTGGTATGGGAGTTACCCCGTGTGGAAGTGGAGAAATTGATAGATCAATATCACGATATCGAACGTCTTTATCGCAGCTTTATCGAACATTCTTTGATAGAGTCACAGGTAAAGGCGGACACACTTCGTTTTGAACCGGCTCATGAGCGTTATAACAAACTGTTGCAACTTCATCCCGAGATATTAAAGCGTGCGCCTCTTGTATACATCGCTTCCTTATTACAGATGACCCCCGAAACCTTGAGCCGTGTCCGTTCTTCATTGCTTTAGAATTGATAAATTAATCCTAATCGGGTTTCAAAGGTCTTATATCTTACGTCCTCATGGTAGGAATAATGTGTGTGGCGGTAGTAATAGGACACTTCCATATTGGCCTTGAAGTGGGAACTTAGATTTAGCTCGATAATCGGATTCACCACAGCGAGCATTACATTTCCTTTGTCTCCCTGCGCATTCAGATAGAGCGGATCTATTGTTTCCAAATCTTTATGTTCGTATCCTTTCCAGGTAAAAATCTGGTAAAGATGCATATTCAGTGCGAACATGCCGTAACGGCCGAAATCCAGAATGGTGTTGTTCTTGATGCTGTATCCGCTTCCCATATTGTAATTGCGGTCTATTACGTTGTAATAGTCGGTAAGGCTTCCACCCAGCAGGATGGCACTCAGGAATACACGTTGCTCCAAATTTACCAGACTGTTCATTTGAGGGAATTTATAAATCATACCCGGTCCCACACTGGCAGCTTCCGAAATCTTGTAAGGGATACGTCCCGATCCGTCAATCACTTCCTCGGAATCAAAATAGTTGAAGTGCTGGAAGATACCGAACATCATTTCCATGCCGGTAGTGGTTTTCAGGGGGACACCCCATAGTTTGCCCATCAGGTTGATCTGGCTGATAAGAGGCTGGTTCCCGGAAAGACCGAAGGTGGCCCGTGCGGTGAAATAATCGTATGGGCCGTCATTCACTTTATCGAAAGCATCTCCGTATTGTACCCGGAATTCAAGGTAGGGATTGTGCTCTCCACGGAACAGGTAATTGTCGTCGGCCAGATAACGGTCACCGGCACCTATGGAAAAGTGTACCGGAATGCGGTCGTAATCGTGGTATTTGTAATGAGAGCGTTTTACTTGCCACATCTCGCCGGTTATCATTCGGTTCAATCCCCGCATGGGGCAGATCAGGGTTCCCAAAAACTCGCGGGTGAAACGTGAGAAACCACGCTTGGAGTCGTCCAGTACCAAAGAAGACATACGGTGCGTTACTTCTCCCAGGGCGATGCCGCCTAGGGTGGTTGCCATCAGGTCATTGATGGCGGGCGGCTCCACTTCTGCGGCTATTTCCCACATCAAACTACCAGCAAAGGCGTATGGAGTTGATTCCCAAAAGGTAAGTCCGTTGCTGCGTGCTGCATTGAAATAGAGATTTCCGTGATAGGGGTGGGCGAACAGGTTGGTGGAGAATTGGTCGTTATCCCATACAAAACCATGCTTGATATTGCGCCGTATGCTGCCGATACTGATTTTGGCAAAGTCTTCGTTCATTACATAACGGTCGAATGCCCATACTCCGACATTCATTCCGAAAGTTTCGGCAGCGGCACGCCAAGGGTGTTTTTTTTGCAGGCGAGGGTCGGTGAATGTATAAATGGAATCGGAGCGGTGGAGTATCTGGGCTGTGACATTCCCAGCACTTAATGCCAGCAGGCAGACTAATGCGATATGCTGTAGTTTCATATTGTATGAATTAGTTTATACTAGTGTGACGGCTGCTTAAAATAAGATAACACCTGCTTCGAAAATAGGTTTTTTTTCGTAGAACTTATTTTTATCATAGTAGCGCGTCATGCCGTAACCACCCGATGCAAAGAAACTGATTCTGGATTTGAATTTATATTCCAGATTGATACGGGCTTGTAATGAATACATGCGTTCCGGTGTTTCCGCATCTTCATTTTCAAAGTTTTCTATATGGAAATAACCTAAGTCGCCACTTAGTTCCAGTTTGGAGGCGATGGGATAGTAAAGACCGGTACGATAGAACACACAGCCCGAAAATTTGTCATTCAAATCCAGATAGTGTGTACCGATACCCAGCATAGTATAACTCCGGCGGTTTTTAAAACGCACGGCAGCATTCAGTTTGCTGGTGTTACCTGCAAACAGCATCATCTGGATACGGGTTTTAGGAGTGATATTCACCAAACCTAGTTTATGGGCGGTAGTATCCTTGCTATGGTTGATGATTCCTATTTGTATCCCTTTTACATTCCCGCCGCACAGGTTGAGTAAACCGATTTGCGCACCGCTTACTTCTCCGGCATAGTTGCCGGGAGCGAACTGCACACCGCGTAACTTGCCTTGGCAAACATTGGTCAGTCCTGAGAATTGCAGGGCATTTTCCGTCTTGACGGCGATATTTACCGCACCACAAAGCTGCAAGCCTCTGATTTCTCCGGCAGCGATATTGCTGATGGCGGAGAATTGCATACCATTCACGTTTACACCTACATTACCAATGGCTGAGACTTGAGCGCCTTTGGCTTCTCCGCCACTGATATTGAGCAGGGTGGAAACTTGTGCTCCGTTCAGTTTCTCGGCAGATACGTTCATAAGTCCGCCGATAGCGACACCATTTTGTGATTTTCCGGCAATGTTGGCCAAGCCGGCTATCTGAACTCCTTGGGCTTTGTTGCCGGCCAGATTCATCAGACCGCCGATGGTAACTCCTCTTGATATGTTTCCGGCAATGTTGCCTAATCCGGAAATTTGGATACCGTTGGCTTTCCCTCCGGCAACATTCATCAGTCCGCTGAGCATGATGCCATTGGCATTGCCTCCGGCTACATTGGCAATACCTCCCAGTTGGAAACCGGAGGCGTGGCGTCCAGTAATGCTGGCAAGGCCGGAGATTTGGAAACCCGTCATATCGTTTTGTACAACACTGGATACAGCGTTGATACCGATTCCTTTCAGTTGATAGATATTTGTAAGCAGACCGATATTCAGATAAGTGGTTTTGACACTGTCTTTCTTCGCGGAAATGTTCAAGGAGATGTTGGGGCCTTTTTTAAGCTTGTCCTTTTTCTGGGCAAAAGCAGGAGTTGACATACCTGCACAATATCCTAAAAGGAGTATTGCTGCTATACGCATATTCATTTTCATACATTTTTAGTTTCTTGGGTGCAAATGTAATAAAAATGTAGATATAAGGGGGAATTATGGGGAGAATTGATCGGGGTGAAAAAGTAAAATTATGTTTTGTATTGTCTCCTTTCACGTATCATGATCCAGGTGCCCATATATGCGGATGTATAACCTGTAACATATATAATGTATAGCCTGCAACATCTATAATCTTCAGACTTATACATTATATATGTTGCAGGCAGGTTCTTTTTTCTGTCAGGTGTTATTTTACTTCCTGATATAAGAAACGTTTGATACTCTTTTTAGGAGTTTTCTCGAATTCTTCCGGATAGATTTTTACACGGGCTATTTGTGAATATGCAGGAAGTTCTGTATTCAAGTTGATACGGTTCTCCTCCATTGCCTGTGTTATCGCGTCATTATCCAGCCCATGAGCAAAGGCATCGTCGAAATCGGGATAAACCAAAGCCGCCAGTTTGCTGTCTGCCTGCTGTATGATAATACTTTCTGAAACGAACGGCATGTTATTCAATTTATCTTCAATCTCTTCCGGATAAATATTCTGTCCCGATGGACCTAACAGCATGTTTTTGCTGCGTCCCTTGATGGTAACATTGCCTTCCGCATCCATAACACCCAGGTCACCGGTATGCAACCAGCCGTCCTTGTCTATTACCTCGGCGGTAGCTTCGGGATTCTTGTAATAGCCTAACATTACATTAGGTCCTTTGCATACTATCTCACCTACTATATTCTCAGGGTCGGGGCTCAATATTTTGACTTCCATACGGGGAGCCGCCTTTCCGCAGGACCCTAGCTTGAAATATTTCCAATCTTCATAACAGATAATTGGAGCACATTCAGTCATGCCATATCCCACGGTATAGGGGAAATCTATACTTTTCAGGAACTGCTCTATTTCTTGATTGAAAGCGGCGCCTCCTACAATAATTTCGTAAAAATTACCTCCGAAGGCATTAATCATCTGTTCGCGGACTGTGGCTTTGATTTTATCATTGATGATAGGAACTTTCAGTAAAATCTTCATAGCCGGGGTTTCCAGTTTGGGCAGTACATTCTTCTTGATGATTTTTTCGATAATCAATGGAACGGCTACTACCAGATTGGGTTTCACTTCGGAAAAGGCTTGGAAGATGATTTTCGGACTGGGGGTACGGGTCAGGAAATAAATATGGCATCCCACACAGAATTCATAAAGGAACTCGAAAGCCAGTCCGTACATGTGTGCCATAGGGAGCATGGAAACCAGCTTGTCACCCGGATTCATTTTCAAGACATCAAAAGCGAACTGGGTATTCGACCACAATGCGCGGTAAGGAATCATCACTCCTTTGGAATAACTGGTCGTGCCGGAAGTATAGTTGATCACAGCCAGTTCTTCCGGTGTATCCCGGCGGTAGCTGACATGTTCCCGGCGGAAATTGCGCGGATATTTCTTTCCGAACAGTTCATTCAGATGATCGCGTGCATAGTCCAATTTGGAACTGCGGGACACTAGCAGGGTATAGTCATTCATCAAGATAACCCCTTCTAACAACGGCATGGCATTTTCATTCAGATTCTCCCATACCATATCGCCTACCATTAACAGGCGTGCTTCCGAGTGATTGACTATATTATGAATGTTGTCCGATTTGAATTCGTGAAGAATGGGAACAATGACTGCTCCGTATGTAACGGCAGCCAGGAAGGTAACTCCCCAATGAGAACTGTTGCGACCACAGACAGCTATCTTGTCTCCTTGCTTGATGCCGCTTAATTCGAAGATGATGTGTAGCTTTTCTATTTTGCGGGCTACATCTTTATATTGTAATGTGGCACCTTTATAATCTGTAAGGGCATCCAAATCCCAGTTTTTCTTTATGCTGTCTTCCAGGAAGGCAATAAAACTCTGCTCCATTGTATATACTCTTTTGTTTATATTTTGCACAAACTTTAATCAAATGTGCAAATATAAGACTTTCTTTGGAGCATACAAATTAAACAGAGGGAAAAAATAGTGGTTAGTGATTAGTAGTTAATGGGCTGTGCTGTGATACCGCATGGATATGAACCACTAACCAACCAATTAATCACTAACCACTATTTTTCATTCTTTACTGCTGAAATACTTCATGAACTGTGTACGTTCAAACGGATTGCTGGCTCCAGTAGACAGCGCGTTCATCGAACTCTTGAATTCGCTGATATTCTTGTAGCCCTGCCGGTTCATCCATTGAGTTATTTCATTTGTCATATCTGCAATGACCTGATTGCCTCTTTGGTAGATGACACTGCATAATTCTACAGCCGAAGCGCCTGCCAGGATTGCTTTGACTATCGCTTTTCCATCGTGCACACCGCCTGAGATGGCATAGTCTGTCTGAGGAACTTGTGCCGAAGCGATAGCAGTCCAGCGCAGTCCGTTGGACAAGTCGGCAGGAGTACTGAATACATCGCCTGCAGAATATGTCATAGTGTCGATATTGATGTCCGGCTGGTAGAATCGGTTGAACAATACCACAGCATTGGCTCCGTTGGCATAAAGCTGGTTGATCAGTGCGATGGGGTTGGTCAGATTGCTGCCCAGTTTCACAATGACGGGGATGGAAATCTGTTTCTTGATACTGCTTACGATATCGATATGACGCTGTTCGAAAGAACCGCATTGATATTCTTTTTCGGTCTGCAAGGAAAGGATGTTGATTTCCAGTGCGTCGGCGCCTGCTGTTTCCACAGTACGGGCAAAGTCTGTCCATTCTGAGTTGCTGAAACAGTTGATGCTGGCAATGACAGGAATGGTGCAAAGCTTTTTAGTCTGTTCAATCAATGAAATATATTCGTTCAATGCATGAGAGCGTACATATGTGCTCAAGTAGTCATCTCCTTCGGGAGAACCATAAGTAGCCATGTGATGTGCTTCCATCATGATCTGCTCTTCGAAAACTGATTTCAAAACAATGGCTCCGGCGCCTGCCAGCTCCAGTTTCTTGTTCTTTTCAGCGCTGTTTGTAAGGCTGGAACTGCTGATAATAATAGGATTGCGCAGTGACAACCCGGCAAAAGTGGTTTTTAATTGAGTCATATAAATAGTAGTTTTAATAGTTTCGTTCTCCAAAGATTTTGCTTCCTACCCTGACTAGTGTACTTCCGGCTTCCACCGCCAGCGGATAATCGTGTGACATACCCATGGAAATTTCTTTGAAGTATTCTGAATCAGAAAAATAGCTCTGCTTGATTTCTTTGAAGAATGTATTTAAGGAACAAAATTCTCTTTTGATTTGTTCGTCGTCATCCACATTGGTCGCCATACCCATCACTCCTGATAAGCGGACATTTTTCAAATCCTTCCATCCGCCTGTATCCAGCATTTCCCTGCATTCGTCAAAAGAGAAACCGAATTTCGTTTCCTCTTGGGCGATATGTATCTGCAATAAACAAGGGATGACGCGATGGACTTTGGAAGCTTGTTTATTGACTTCAACCAATAATTTATACGAGTCTATGGCATGTATCATAGCTACATAAGGGGCCATGTATTTTACTTTGTTTGTTTGCAGGTGGCCGATGAAATGCCATTCAATGTCTTTGGGCAGGGTTTCATATTTCTGAGTCATTTCCTGCACGTGGCTCTCACCGAAAATACGCTGGCCGGCAGCATACGCTTCTTCCAATGCCTCGTTGGGATGGAATTTGGATACGGCTACCAGGCGGACCCCCGCAGGCAGTTCGGAAAGAACTTCTTTTAAATTTGCTTGAATGCTCATTATCTGTTATACTTTCTATTTTTTATCAGGCTTTATTC
>NZ_JBCOCI010000025.1:0-12514 GCF_040929485.1 Phocaeicola sp. RTP21198st1_B8_RTP21198_201120
CTCTATATTCACTGGCACGCAGACTAAGAACGTCTTCTTACTCCGCAACTCGACTTTTTTTGCAAAGGTATGAGTTACAAAGTCGTTTTCCAAACTTTTGATCCGGGCAAAGCTGAAATAATTTATGATGACCGTTCGCTAACCATAGAAACAATTCCCTTACGTCATCGGATACCAACATGCGGATTCCTCTTTTCAGAGAAACAGCCCCCCGCCCATATTCGTCGCGACATGATTGACTTTTATGAAATCCCCGTATACGAACTCAACCGGATAAAGAATGGCGCCGATTACACATTACCGGACGGAAAAATAGTACCAAACAACAAATTGACTATCCCTTCTGCCCTTCCCCGCCGATATGCCTATTGTTCAGATACTATTTATTTGCCACGTATCATAGAACAAATATACGGAGTGGACCTGTTATTTCATGAAGCCACCTTTGCACAAAGCGAACAAGCCCGTGCGAAAGAAACCTTTCACACAACTGCTTCGCAAGCTGGAGAAATCGCCCGTACCGCAAAAGTAAAACAACTTCTTATAGGACATTTTTCAGCCCGCTACGAAGATGAAAGCATATTGTTACAGGAAGCATCGGATATTTTTCCTAACACTCTACTTGCACGGGAAACATTAAAAATTTCAATAGAATCCATTAAACCATAACATAAACCGGATATCTAATTTAAAAATAGGAACATGAACACTTATAATGAGAAAGAAATAATAGCGTTATTACAGGACCCGGCACGACAAAAAGAAGCCTTCGAATGTATTGTCAACGAATACAGCGAACAGCTATATTGGCAGATACGCCGGATGGTACTTTCTCATGAAGATGCCAATGATCTGTTACAGAATACATTTATCAAAGCATGGACTAATCTAGAGTATTTTCGTGCCGAAGCCAAAATATCGACCTGGCTTTACCGCATAGCTTTGAATGAATGCTTGACCTTTTTAAATAAACAACGTGCCACCAACCAATTATCCATAGACGACGCTGATGCAGATATGGTGAACAAACTGGAAAGTGATACATATTTTAATGGAGATGAAACTCAAATATTATTTCAAAAAGCATTACTGACGCTTCCTGAAAAACAGCGTATAGTATTCAATTTAAAATATTTTCAAGAAATGAAATATGAAGACATGTCTGAAATATTAGGAACAAGTATAGGGGCACTGAAAGCCTCCTACCACCATGCAGTGAAAAAAATAGAGAACTTTTTAAAAGAATGCCTTTAAACCTTTTTAAAAGAAATGTATCTAACAAAGAAAGGAGAACCACTATGAAGGAAGAAGATGAACTATTAAAAAAATGCGGGACAAAAAATCCATTCATGGTACCCGAAGGTTATTTCGACAACTTCTCAAAAGAGTTGATGAATAAATTGCCGGAGAAGGAACAAACTTCTACTCCGCAAGAAACAATAACTACTTGGCAACGTATCAAGCCTTGGATATATATGGCAGCTATGTTTTGTGGATTGATGTTCAGCGTCAGAGTTATTGTAGGTCCCCCTAAACAAGACACTCCTATTTTTACAGCAGCGGAAACTGAACAATTCTCAGACGAATATATTGAAACGATTTTAGATCATTCCATGATGGATGATTATACGCTCTATCAATACTTGACAGATGCAAATTCAGATATGTATAATTAAATAATAACCACATGATACAAAGACTGGCAACCTTGCTTATCACTTTATATATAAGCATTTCGCTACAGGCGCAAGACAAAAAGAAACCTGGTTTCACCAAAGAAGAATTCAGAGCTAGACAAGAAGCATATCTCACGCAAAAAGCAGAAATAACGCAAGAAGAGGCCACTAAATTCTTCCCTATCTACTTCGAATTACAAGACCGTAAAAAAACAGTAAATGATAAAGCATGGGAGCAAGCACGCAAAGGCAAAAATCCTAAAACAACCGATGCCGAATACGAACAAATTATAGAAGGTATTGTCAAAGCAAGGATTGAAGCCGATAAATTGGATTTGGAATATCTACAGCGCTTTAAAAAAATCTTATCTCCCAAGAAAATATATAAGTTACAACGTGCAGAGATTAAATTCCACCGTGATATATTAAAAAGTATGCACCAATCTCAAAAAAAATAAAAGCAACAAGAGATATTTCCAACTTTTTCCCCAAATCTATCAATCAACTTAGATTTGGGGATTTTTGTATTTAAAAAGTTCATCGGAACGACAAAATGATTAAGATGTTTCTTTTATAAAAACAAGTTAATTTTCTTGCTTGTTTAAGTTTTTATTACATTGATTAGAATATACTTTTATTTTTAAACATTTACCATCGAAAATATTTTGATTTATTATATTTTATTCCTAGGTTTGTACAAACCATAAACTCACAAATCTATTACAAACATTATGAAAAAGACACTATTACTACTATTCGTATGCTTATTCGTAGGAATAAGCCATGCACAAGCACAGGTAACAGTGAAAGGAACCGTTATCTCAAGCGAAAACAACGAACCGGTAATCGGAGCTTCCGTATTGGTAAAAGGAACAACCAATGGAACAATCACCGACATCAATGGTCAGTTCACACTTACAAACATCTCACCTACCAACAAAACAATTATTGTTTCTTTCATTGGAATGGAAACCCAAGAAGTAACCATCAAGCCGGAAATGAAAATTGTTATGACTTCAACAACAGAAGTGATGGAAGAAGTTTTGGTAGTTGCTTATGGTACTGCAAAAAAATCAGCTTTTACAGGATCTGCCAAAATGATTCATACAGAACAAATAACTAAACGTCCGGTTACTAATGTCATAGAAAGTTTATCTGGACAAGTGGCAGGCCTACAAATGACAATGACAAATGGGCAGCCTGGAGAAACTCCAAGCATTCTGATACGTGGCATCAGTTCAATGAGCGCAAAAACAGATCCCCTCATCGTATTAGACGGTATGCCATACGAAGGAGGATGGAATAACATCAATCCAGCAGATGTAGAATCTATTTCTGTACTAAAAGATGCAGCATCCACAGCTCTTTATGGTGCTCGAGGTGCTAACGGTGTCATAATTATAACAACAAAATCAGCCAAAGCAGGCGATGCAAAAATCACAGTAGACGCTAAATGGAGTGCCAATACCCGTGGTGAAATAGAATATGATTACATAAAAGATCCAAGAGAATATTATCAAGCACACTATAAAGCATTATACAATTATTATTTAAATGCCCAAGGACAAACTCCTGACCAAGCATATGTCAGCGCAAATACTAATATGATAGGAACCAACAGTCAAACCGGTGGTTTATCCTACAACGTATATTCATATCCTGAAGGAGAATATCTGATTGGTAAAAACGGTCTTCTTAATCCTAATGCAAAATTAGGACGGATAGTAAACGGTTATTATCTCACTCCCGACAAATGGGTCGATGCTGTATATCATACAGCATTACGCCAAGAATACAACGTCAATATTTCAGGCGGAAGTGATAAAGCACAAATCTATGCTTCTTTTGGATATTTAGATGAAGACGGTATAGCAGAAGGGTCTGATTATAGCCGTATCACCGGTCGTTTGAAAACCACATATCAGGCTAAACCGTGGATGAGATTTGGCGCCAACATCAGTTATACACATTCAATACAGAATTCAGCCGCTGGCGGTTTTAGCCAAGCTTTCAATACAGCTCCCATATATCCACTTTACCTACGTGATACAAATGGTAAGATCATGCAGGATAAAAATGGTGACATGTACGATTTCGGAGTATCCAACCAAGGTCCTCTAAACCGTCCTATCAACCCGAACTCTAACGGAATAAAATTAAGTCAGCTCGATACATATAACACCTCTGCAAATACTTTGAATGGAGACGCATTTATAGATATTAATTTCCTGAAAGACTTCAAATTCACATTCAATGCAGGCACTTCGATACGTGACAGCCGGTACAAAAATGCTTTAAATCCTTTTTATGGAACAGCAAATTCTTTGAATGGAAGCATCAATGTCCAGCATTGGCGTCGAACAACCCTCAACCTACAACAAATATTAAATTATAATCATAGCTTCGGATTACATAACGTTTCATTGATGGCAGGTCATGAAAGCTTTAATAACGTTTATGAAGAATTATACGCAGCCAAAAACAGTATGTTCTCTTTTTTTCAGAATCAAGAATTAAACGGTGCCATCAGTGGTACCAACGATGAGTCATCCTATAAGAGTAAATACAATACTGAAGGATATTTATTCCGAGGTATGTACGACTATGACGGCAAATATTTTTTCCAACTTTCTTACCGGCGCGATGCCTCTTCCCGCTTTCACCCGGATAATCGCTGGGGTAATTTCTACTCTGTGGGAACTGCTTGGATTCTTACCAAAGAAAAATGGTTGGATGACATTAAATGGCTCGATTTATTAAAACTAAAGTTTTCTGTAGGTCAACAGGGTAATGACAGAATAGACGATTTCTTATATGTAGATACTTACAATATCAAGAACAGCAATAATGAGTTATCATTAGGTTTTTCCAGAAAAGGAAATAAAAATATTACCTGGGAAACCAATACAAATATAAATTTAGGTATAGAATTCGAACTATTAAAAGGCAGATTAAGTGGTAGCATAGAATATTTCAATCGCAGAACAACTGATATGCTTAACCGTTTTTCTGTACCTTTATCATTAGGGTACTCAGGCTATTATGACAATATTGGTGACATGAATAACAAAGGTGTTGAAATTGATTTAAAATATCTACCAGTCAAGACTAGAAACGTAACATGGAATATTGGCTTTAATGCAACACATTATAGAAATAAGATCAGCCGTCTTGCAGAAAGTAAAAAAACAGACATTATAGATGGACATGCCGGTTATGTAAACGGTCTGTATTATTACGGAGAAGGACTTCCAATGTATACTAACTATGTTCAAAAATATGCAGGTGTGTCCGAAGAAGGCAAACCACAATGGTATTATACAGATAAGCAAACCGGTGAGATGAAAACAACAACAACCTATTCTCAAGCTGATCTATACTTATGTGGTGACGCTGTTCCAGACCTATACGGTGGTATCAATACCTCTCTTTCATTTTATGGTTTTGATTTCTCTGCACAAATAAACTACAGTATAGGAGGTCAGGCATACGACTATGGTTACCAAGCATTAATGTCACCTCCTACTTCAACTCATTTAGGATATAATGTTCACAAAGATATTTATAAAGCATGGAGCCCGGAGAATACTCAAAGTGATATTCCACAATGGCAATTCAATGACCTGTACAGTGTAAAAACATCCGACAGGTTTCTAACTAATGCATCTTCCATAAGTATTCAAAACATTCAATTAGGATATACTTTTTCAAAAAAAACACTTAGAAGTCTATATCTAACTAATCTGCGCATTTATGTGGCCTGCGACAATGTTTATTATTGGTCAAAAAGAAAAGGTTTCGATTCACGCGTAACATGGAACGGAAATAAAGATTCATCCGGAGAATATTCAGCCGTACGCGCATTCTCCGCCGGTCTAAGTTTACAATTCTAATCAACACATAAACAATCAAAAATATGAAAAAGAAATATATTACCAAACTAATGATTGCTGCATGTCTGTCATCAGCATTAAGCTTAAACAGTTGTATCGAAGAGGTATTTCCAGAAAGTAGCACAGCTACCATAGACCAAATAGGAAAATCTGACCAAGCTATCAGCGCAATGGTAAACTCAGTAGTCGCATTTATTAATGCATTTAGAAGTTACGGTCCACAATTTTATCATGATTTTGGATATAGTGGATATAATTTAATCAGAGAAAGTGCATGCGAAGACTTCTTCTGCCACGAACCCAAATTTGACTTTTTTGATACTTATGGAGTATGTAATGATTTGGGTGATGCTGATGTTGTCAATACCATTTGGTATTATAACTACAAGTTTCTGAATAATGTAAATAATGCACTGAGTGCTTTAGAAAAAGCAGATGATGCACCCGAAAACAAGTATTATAAAGGTATATGCCTATCTTATAGAGCCATGATATACATGGACTTAGTCCGAATGTATGAATATAAAAAAACAGGAGTAGAGAAATTAGATGCAGAAGCAGCCAGTAAAAATTTATATGGCATAACCGTACCCATTATTACCGATGAAACCACAGAAGAAGAAGGGCGTAATAATCCACGTGCTCCCTTCTATGCCGTATACAAATTCATATTAGATGATCTAGCCTCAGCTGAGGAGCTTTTGAGTGATTATCAACGCCCAACCAAAAACTTGCCCTGTACCCCGGTTGTCCATGGTCTGATGGCACGTATGTGGCTGGAAATGGGATCTCGTTTCGAACTTTACCCTGAAGATCTCAACACCCTAAACAACAATACAGATTTAAACATTGCATCAAAAGAAACTTGTTTCACTAAAGCAGCCGAATACGCACGCAAAGTCATTAACGAAAGCGGAGCAATGCCTCTGACCGAAAAGGAATGGTTTGGTGGAGACAGCTATACTACCGGCTTCAACAGTGTACTAACCAATTCATGGGTATGGGGATCCATCATGACTACCGAGGATGTACATAGCTATTGGCTCAACTTTGCCGGAAGCATGTGTCCTGAACAAACTTTCGGTTACGGTAACCGAAAATGGCAAGGATACAAGCTTATCGGCAAAAAATTGTTCGATCAAATACCAAATGCAGACTGGCGAAAAACAACTTGGATTGCTCCTGAAGATGCACACAAAGCTCCCGGAACTAAATATAAAACTTTGTTGACCGATGATGATTTCGCTGATATGCCTCCATATACAGGTATCAAATTCCGACCTAAAAATGGAGAAATGAACGATTATACAATCGGAGCTGCCGTTGACTATCCGTTAATGCGTATAGAGGAAATGTATTTAATCGAAGCCGAAGCAATAGGAATGAGCCAAGGATTAGCAGCCGGTATTTCTAAATTAGAAGATTTCGTAAATACATTTCGTTATAATACTTCTGTGGGTAGCTATACATGTAAAGTAAATGATCTAAAAGAGTTTCAAAAGAAGGTTGTTGAACAGAAACGTATTGAATTCTGGGGTGAAGGGATCATCTTTTGGGATTACAAACGGTTAGAGTTACAAGTTGTTCGTGGTTATCCAGGTACTAATGCTCCTATCGGATATCGATTTAATTCAATAGAAGGCTACTGTGCGCCCTGGATGAATATCTTTATCAGTCTTTATGAAAATGTATTCAACAAAGGTGCAGTTTTAAATCCTGATCCTTCACAAGCCATCAAAGAATGGGTAGAATAAAATTCATGTAAAACTTATTTTATAAAGAATGGGGAGCTGTCATAAAAAAAGACAACCCCTCATTCTTATAGAACACAATTTGATATCACCATACATTAAATTACCTAGAATAAATACAATACCCTTTATTGATTAAAACAGAAAAACAAGCAAGACAAAAATAACACACATCATAAAAAACAATTCTAACCCTACTATTTTTCTTCCTTTTTAGCCTCATTCCATATAGCATCCATTTCTTCCAAAGTCATATCCTTCAAGTTCTTTCCCTGTTTGATGGTGTGTTCCTCTAAGTAATTGAAACGACGGATAAACTTCTGGTTAGTGAGTTCCAATGCATTATCCGGATTAATCTTGTAAAGGCGGGCCGCGTTTATAAGACTGAACATTACATCACCGAATTCCGCTTCCGCCTTCTCCTTATCCATGTTCTCCACCTCAGCTTCAAACTCGCCGATCTCCTCTTTTACCTTAGTCCAAACCTGCGAACGCTCCTCCCAATCAAATCCCACGTTGCAGGCCTTGTCCTGAATGCGGTATGCCTTGATTAGCGAAGGCAAAGCAGGAGGTACTCCGCTCAAAACCATTTTGTTACCATCCTTTTCCTTCATCTTCAACTGTTCCCAGTTTTCAGTCACCTTCTCGGCAGTCTCGGCTTTCACTTCGCCAAAGACATGAGGATGACGGAAAATCAGCTTCTCACAAAGACAGTCACACACATCCTTAATATCAAAATCTCCTGTTTCACTACCTATCTTTGCATAAAAGGCCACATGCAACAACACATCACCCAACTCTTTACAGATATCCTTCTTGTCATCCTTCATCAAAGCATCACAAAGTTCGTAAGTTTCTTCAATCGTATTAGGACGTAGACTTTCATTCGTCTGTTTCCGATCCCAAGGACACTTCTCTCGCAACTCGTCTAAAATATCGAGAAAGCGGCCAAATGCTTCCATTTGTTCTTTTCTTGTATGCATAATCAGTTTATTAATATCATTTTGTAGTGCAAAAGTACATAATAATCCAACGACTTTTATTAATTTTGCACTCAATTATGCGATAATCAATTAAATAAATAAAATATAAAATGGAATTAGCAAGTAAGTACAATCCCGCTGACGTGGAAGGAAAATGGTATCAGTATTGGCTGGACAACAAACTCTTTAGTTCAAAACCCGACGGACGTGAACCTTACACAGTCGTCATTCCACCACCCAACGTAACCGGAGTACTCCATATGGGACACATGCTAAACAATACCATTCAGGATATATTAGTACGCCGTGCCCGCATGGAAGGCAAGAATGCCTGCTGGGTGCCGGGAACCGACCATGCTTCCATTGCCACAGAAGCCAAAGTGGTGAACAAACTGGCCGGACAAGGTATAAAGAAAACTGACCTTAGCCGTGACGAGTTCCTGAAACATGCCTGGGCATGGACAGAAGAACATGGAGGTATTATCCTGAAACAGCTGCGTAAACTAGGTGCATCCTGCGATTGGGACCGTACAGCATTCACCATGGACGAAGAACGTAGCGAAAGTGTTATCAAAGTATTCGTAGACCTTTACAACAAAGGTTTGATCTATCGCGGTGTACGCATGGTAAACTGGGACCCAAAAGCACTGACAGCTCTCAGTGATGAAGAAGTTATTTACAAGGAAGAACACAGCAAACTGTATTATCTCCGTTACAAAGTAGAAGATGATGCTGAAGGACGCTATGCGGTAGTTGCTACCACTCGTCCCGAAACAATTATGGGAGATACTGCCATGTGTATCAATCCCAATGACCCGAAAAACCAATGGCTGAAAGGCAAAAAGGTAATTGTACCACTGGTAAACCGTATCATTCCGGTTATCGAAGACGACTACGTAGACATTGAATTTGGTACAGGATGTCTGAAAGTAACACCTGCCCATGATGTGAATGACTATATGCTTGGCGAAAAATATAACTTGCCCAGCATTGATATCTTCAATGACAACGGAACACTGAGCGAAGCTGCCGGACTATATATAGGTATGGACCGTCTTGATGTACGTAAACAGATTGAACAAGACTTACAAGCTGCCGGATTGCTGGAAAAGGTAGAAGCTTATACCAATAAGGTAGGTTTCTCGGAACGTACCAATGTAGCCATCGAACCGAAACTGTCCATGCAGTGGTTCTTGAAGATGCAACATTTTGCAGACATGGCATTGCCTCCTGTAATGAATGATGAACTGAAATTCTATCCTACCAAATACAAGAATACCTACAAAAACTGGCTGGAAAATATCAAAGACTGGTGTATTAGCCGCCAACTTTGGTGGGGACATCGCATTCCAGCATACTTTCTGCCCGAAGGCGGTTATGTAGTAGCCGAAACAGCGGAAGAAGCTTTGAAGTTGGCACAAGAAAAAACCGGTAATGCCAATCTGAAAATGGAAGATTTACGTCAAGACGATGACTGTCTGGACACTTGGTTCTCTTCATGGCTGTGGCCCATTTCTTTATTTAACGGTATCAATAATCCTAATAATGAAGAAATAAACTACTATTATCCTACTAGCGACTTGGTTACAGGACCGGATATCATTTTCTTCTGGGTGGCACGAATGATTATGGCAGGATATGAATATAAAGGTGATATGCCGTTCAAAAACGTTTATTTTACTGGTATCGTACGCGACAAACTGGGACGTAAGATGTCAAAGTCTTTGGGTAATTCACCCGACCCGTTGGAACTAATTGACAAGTATGGTGCCGATGGCGTGCGAATGGGTATGATGCTTGCCGCTCCCGCAGGAAACGATATTTTATTTGATGATGCGTTATGTGAACAAGGACGTAACTTCAATAACAAAATATGGAATGCATTCCGCTTGGTGAAAGGTTGGGAAGTTGCCGATATTGCACAGCCCGAATATGCAAGACTGGCCACTGAATGGTTTGAATCCATGTTGGCAAAAACAGCTGCAGAAGTAGCTGACTTATTCGGCAAATATCGTTTGAGCGAAGCACTGATGGCTGTATACAAATTATTTTGGGACGAATTCTCAAGCTGGTATCTGGAAATGATCAAGCCGGCATACGGACAACCCATTGACAAAGCGACCTATGAAAAAACTTTAGGCTTCTTTGATAACTTGCTGAAGTTGCTGCATCCGTTCATGCCTTTCATTACCGAAGAGTTATGGCAACATATATATGACCGCAAAGAAGGAGAAAGCCTGATGGTCCAGCAATTGAACATTCCGACTGCTTGTAATGAGATTATCGTCAAAGAATTTGAAGTAGTGAAAGAAGTAATCGGTGGTATCCGCACTATTCGTTTACAGAAAAACATTGTACAGAAAGAAACTTTGGAGTTGCAAGTAGTAGGTGTAAATCCAGTAGCTACATTCAATCCTGTTATTACTAAATTGTGTAACCTCTCTTCTATCGAAGCCGTAGAGAATAAAGCTGACGGCTCCGGCTCATTTATGATAGGTACAACTGAATATGCCATACCATTGGGCAATTTAATCAACACAGAAGAAGAGTTGGCAAAACTGGAGGCTGATTTAAAATATCAGGAAGGCTTTTTGCAAAGTGTATTGAAAAAATTAAGCAATGAAAAATTTGTCAGCAAAGCACCAGCCAACGTTATTGATATGGAACGCAAGAAACAGGCTGATGCAGAAAGCAAAATAGCTTCTTTAAAAGAAAGTATTGCTGCTTTGAAAAAATAAAAAAATATACCGCTTTACAGAGATTGCAACATTCTATGTAAAGCGGTCATCACTTCTTTTTTAGTAAAGAGATGTGTCAAAAGTAATTCTGCTATTGTCTTGCTGCAAAGCTCGGATAGTTTTGATAATTACTTCAAATTTTGACACATCTCTTTCTTTTTTCTAATTGTCTTTCATTATTCAACGGGTATGATCTTTCCTGTTTTTCTGAGAAATTTTCAATTCTACTATAAAAGCAACTACCAAGCCCAAACCACCAAAAAGCAAGACATTTGCACCATAAATCAATGAAGTTAACTCGCTCATGCGCCAATTACGCTCTGTGAAATAATCGGGAACCGTGGTTGCACAAATAATATAACCAGTCAACAACCCTAGTCCCATACCCAGCAACAAACAGCCAAATTTCAAGGCCGAGAAAGAAATCGGAGAAGATGACATGAAAGGAGTTCCTACAGGAAGAGGCAGGCTAAGCCTGTTCCCCAACATGGAAGGATCTAACTTGTCTCCCAATTTTTCTATCATAGTAAGACGCTCTTTCTTACCAACAAAAAGTTCAAATAATTTGTAGATTCCTAATGTAATGATACCTACAACAATCCAACCGGTAATGTAACCCATAATTTATTCGTATTTAAGTTATTAATTTTGTTCCTTTGTATCCATTAGACGCTGCGTAGCCAAAGAGGTTACACTTTTGAGAAAGAAAAAAATATTTTCTCTTTTTATGTAACCTCTCTCCCAGCCCTGCGTCTAATAGACAAAATGGAAAACGACGAAACACATATTATTCATAGGATATTAAAAGGAGAAACTTCTCTCTACGAATACTTCTTGGGTAAATACAGTCAGCAAGTATTTATCCTGATTATACGCATCGTGGAGAATCAGGAGGATGCGGAAGAGTTGACCCAGGATACGTTCTTGAAAGCCTTTGAACATCTTTCGTCGTTTAAAGCAGAGAGTAGTTTCTCTACATGGATATACCGCATTGCATATAACACCGCCATATCGGCAACCAGAAAAAGAAAACAAGAGTTAATTGTTATGGACAGTGCCATGTTAATGAATATATCTGACCAGCAAATAGACGATGCCCTGAATGATGAAAGCGGGGAACGGGTAGGAAAACTCAATAAGGCCATCAAGAAACTGGATGCAGAAGAACGCGCCTTGATTTCCCTATTTTATAATGAAGAGAAAACTATCGGTGAAATCGCCCTTATCCTGGGACTGACGGAAAGCAATGCAAAAGTAAAATTGCATCGAATAAGAAAAAAATTATATATACTCATAACAGAAGCAGAATGAACGAGAAACAAAAAGATAAAGGATTAATGAAGGCTGTAAAAGAACAGCCCCAATTCCGGCTGACCTCCAATTTTACTTTCCGCACCATGCAGAAAGTAGAGGAAGCTATACTCTTACGTGAAAAGAAACAGGAGAGAAAGATGTTACTAGCTACTATTGCGC
>NZ_JBCOCI010000025.1:12524-44900 GCF_040929485.1 Phocaeicola sp. RTP21198st1_B8_RTP21198_201120
ATTGCTGCTTCTCTATTCTTAATAATAAGCAGCAGCATCGGTCTGTATATTTATTTTGGAAAGCATCTTAAAGCAACTATGTATCATGCATTTAGTCATGTTTTAAAAATACAAATACCTCTCATTTATCTGCTATTCATCATAACTATACCCTTATTCATTATTTTTGACCGATGGATGAGAAAACAATATTTTAAACACCACTCTTGAAAAATCATTTTCCTCTCCTATGATATAAAAAAGCATCGGGAACTTTACTATCCCGATACTTCTATTATTTTATCTATTTTTCAAGCAAGTCTTTTAAAAATGCATCCAATTCTTCATCCAAACCCTTTAAAAGTTCATCATTCAGTAATAAAGTGTCTTCCTCATCTATCAATAAAAGTTCGGTTACAGTTTCCCTATCCTCATCAACTAAAACAAAAGAATAAGGCTTCATTATAGCTAACTTATCCAAAACTCCCGTATCTTTCAATGCGTTGATCTCCCCACGAAGTATACGCTCTACTATTGTATAAAAATCATCTTCACTATAATCCACCCACTCTTCAATTATGGTACGTGACAATTCTTCGTCATCATCATTAAAAATAACTAATTCACCACTGTCCTGCTTAGGTTGCAAATGGATATCGGTGACTACTGTTCTCTCTCCATCCGCTATATATTTATCAACCGCTTCCCGGAGCGA
This sequence comes from Phocaeicola sp. RTP21198st1_B8_RTP21198_201120, assembly GCF_040929485.1. Taxonomy (NCBI): domain Bacteria; kingdom Pseudomonadati; phylum Bacteroidota; class Bacteroidia; order Bacteroidales; family Bacteroidaceae; genus Phocaeicola; species Phocaeicola sp. RTP21198st1_B8_RTP21198_201120. Next base: position 13,219 of record NZ_JBCOCI010000025.1, read on the forward strand.
AGACGCAATAGAAGCATGTGACTGTGCACTGAATTTCATACCAAAATCAATTTTATATATTATTTATATCCAAAAGTACAAAAAAAATCTTTCTCTCAACACTTATTCTCTAAAAATTATCATCAAAACGTTTCATTTGTATTCTTAATTGGGATAGCTTACTCTCTCTTTTCTCTAACTCCAATGAATAAAAGGCTATCAATTGTTCATCCCTGCTGCCTGATTTCACCAATTTCTTCGCTTTACCCAACCATTCCTTGGCCTGTTCTACATTATCCTTTATTTCATAATATAGTGCAATATTAAAAGCCGCTTTCATCTTTTGCTGGCCTTTTCTCTTCTCATAGGCTATCTTCCACTGACTATACGCTTCATCCCAATTGTTCTCACGAAGATATACACCGGCATCACGCATTTCAATATTCCCGCCATCGTAATAAAAACGAGCCACCTCATCCCAATGTGGCAACAGATGTTCTACTGGAATAGAAGCGGCATATTCCGAAGCTTCTTTTACTATCTTCCGGTCAGAAAGAGCTGGTTCTATTTCCCAGGAAATGGTATCTTGCTTGGCAACTACAAACAAAGGTTTATCACGATTGGGAATGTATACTCTAACAATCGGAGATATAATTCCATCTACAGCATCTATAGGCATAGGAAAATCCGGATAGAACAGTACGCCGGGCTTAGTCTGAATATGAATACGATCAAAAGACAATATCATATCCACCCCCAAATCCTCGCTCAGTTTCCGTACTTCCTCATTGGTCAGAATGACATTAACCCGTGGCACTTTATCCTGTGCCCGGAATACAGAATCACAGATAATGACCTGATCGAAATAATTCACATTGGCAATATTCTCTGCCAAAGCTTCGGATGCCACTTTACCATCGCCTTCCAATTCGCTGCTCAGTATTTCATGATTATCTTTAGTTTTCAGTACAGGCATATTGTTTATCACAGCCACTTTTCTCACAGCATCTGGAAAACTGACATCGGCTGCCTGTAACTGATCAAAAGATATGGTCTGCAAACTGCTGCAGGAAGCAAGAAGCGTCCCAGCAACTAGAATTATTAATGAAACGGATCTTTTCATATTATCATTTTTTCTTAGGGAACAAAAATACGCTTATTTACGTAAGAAGTGAGTTAAAAGGAATAAAAAAAACGTCCGGGTAGTAAATTCGCCCCGGACGTTTCTATAATAATCGTTATTTATCACGCATTTTGCCCGTGACAGTTCTTGTATTTCTTACCGCTTCCGCAAGGACAAGGATCGTTACGACCTACTGTCTTCTCTGCACGAACCGGCTCACGCTTTACCTCACGAGTATCACGTTCGGCAGCAGCTTGCTGGTGAGGATCACTTAAATCCTGCTTCTCCTCTCTATACTGTTGGCGAGGAGTCTGCGGTTCGGGAGCAGCCTCACGAACTTGTTCCGGTTCTTGAACCGGGATTTGTCCGCGCATCAATACAGAGATGGTATTATTATTGATCTTATGTACCATGTTGTCAAACAAATTGACCGATTCCAACTTAAAGATCAGCAACGGGTCTTTCTGCTCATAGCTAGCATTCTGTACAGAATGTTTCAGTTCATCCAGCTCACGCAGATTTTCTTTCCAAGCATCATCAATAGTATGAAGCAGTATCGCCTTCTCAAATGATTTCACAATCTCTTTACCTTCTGTTTCATAAGCCGCTTTCAAGTTAACAGAAATATTATACAAGCGCTTGCCATCAGTAATAGGAATCATGATGTTTTCATACATATGTCCTTGCATCTCATATACCTGTTTGATAACGGGATTGGCAATCTGGGCCATACGGTCTGTCTTGCGCTTGAAGTTGTTCATTGCCGCTTCAAAGGTTTTCTCTGCAAGATCTTCTTTTCTCATCTTGTTGTACTCCTCTTCTGTGAATGGTACTTCCATTGCCAATGTCTGCAATATTTCCATCTTCACATTATCAAAGTCGCCCAATTCTACAGCATAAGCGCAACGATCCCAAATCATATTCACGATATCCATACCGATACGCTCACCCATCAAGGCATGACGACGTTTGGTATAAACAGCCACACGCTGTTTGTTCATCACATCATCATATTCCAGCAAGCGTTTACGAATACCGAAGTTATTTTCTTCCACTTTCTTCTGCGCACGTTCAATGGAATTTGAAATCATCTTGTGTTCAATCATCTCACCTTCTTTGAAGCCAAGTTTATCCATTACACTGGCAATACGATCTGAAGAGAACAAACGCATCAAATCATCTTCCAATGATACAAAGAACACAGATGAACCCGGGTCCCCTTGGCGACCGGCACGACCACGCAACTGACGGTCCACGCGACGACTTTCATGACGTTCCGTACCGATAATAGCCAAACCGCCCGCAGCTTTCACTTCCGGACTCAGCTTAATGTCGGTACCACGACCTGCCATGTTAGTAGCAATAGTCACGATACTCTTCTGACCTGCCTGTGCCACAATATCCGCCTCTCTTTGATGCAGTTTCGCATTCAACACATTATGCTCAATCTTGCGCATAGCAAGCATTTTGCTCAACATTTCAGAGATTTCCACCGAAGTGGTACCTACCAGAACAGGACGTCCTTCTTTTACCATTTCTTCAATCTCTTCGATAACAGCTTTATACTTCTCACGTTTTGTCTTATAAACGCGATCATTCATATCTTTACGGGCAATAGGACGATTCGTCGGAATAACAACGACATCCAATTTATAAATATCCCAAAGTTCTCCCGCTTCCGTTTCCGCTGTACCGGTCATACCCGACAATTTATGATACATACGGAAATAGTTCTGTAAAGTGATGGTAGCAAAAGTCTGGGTAGCAGCTTCCACCTTCACGCCTTCTTTGGCCTCAATAGCCTGATGTAAACCGTCAGAATAACGACGGCCTTCCATAATACGTCCTGTCTGTTCGTCAACAATCTTAACCTGTCCGTCGATTACAACATATTCGTCATCCTTTTCGAACATAGCATAAGCCTTCAGCAACTGGTTGATAGTGTGTACGCGTTCAGACTTGATAGCGTAATTTGTCATCAGTTCATCTTTCTTGGCCAGCTTTTCTTCTTCTGTCAGATCTGTCTCATTTTCCAAAGCAGACAATTGGGAAGTAATATCAGGCAAAACGAATAAAGTAGGATCTGCCGCATTTCCTGTAATCAGGTCGATACCTTTATCGGTCAAATCTACGCTGTTTTGCTTTTCATCAATTACGAAATACAATGGATCAGTGGCTTCAGGCATACGCTTGTTATTCTGTTCCATATAAATTTCCTCGGTCTTCAGCATACCTGCCTTAATACCTTGTTCACTTAGGAACTTGATTAATGGCTTATTTTTGGGGAGTGCCTTATGACTACGGAACAATGCCAAAAATCCCTCTTCCTGATCTTTCTTGTCATCCGATGCAATCAAGCGTTTGGCATCGGCCAAATATTGGGTAGCCAACTTTTTCTGAGCTTCAAACAGACGCTCTACTAAAGGACGAAGTTGTTCAAACAACTGATCCTCACCTTTAGGAACAGGACCGGAAATAATCAACGGAGTACGAGCATCGTCAATCAATACAGAGTCCACCTCATCGACAATAGCATAATTATGTTTACGCTGCACCAAGTCTTTTGGACTGACAGCCATATTGTCACGCAAGTAATCGAAACCGAATTCATTATTCGTGCCGAAAGTGATATCGGCCATATAAGCTCTGCGGCGCGCATCTGAATTAGGCTGGTGTTTATCAATACAGTCCACACTCAATCCATGGAACTGATACAATGGCCCCATCCATTCCGAGTCACGTTTTGACAAGTAATCATTAACAGTAACTACGTGTACACCATTACCGGTCAGTGCATTCAAAAATACAGGTAAAGTGGCCACTAACGTCTTACCTTCACCAGTAGCCATTTCGGCAATCTTGCCTTTATGTAACACTACGCCACCGAATAACTGTACATCGTAATGCACCATGCTCCATACCATGTCATTGCCACCAGCAATCCAATGGTTCTGCCAAATAGCTTTATCGTCCTCAATACGCACAAAATCTTTTCCTTGAGCAGCCAATTCACGGTCAAAATCGGTAGCGGTTACAATCAATTCCGGATTTTCAGAGAAACGGCGTGCAGTGTCTTTTACAATGGCAAAAGCCTGCGGAAGTACATCATCCAGTGCCTTTTCATATTTTTCCAGCACTTCTTTTTCCAGTTTGTCTATCTGCGCGAAGATGCCCTCACGATCTTCCAGTTCTGTAGTTTCGATAGTACCTTTCAATTCTTCTATCTTCTTTTGTTCCTCTGCAGCCGAATCAGAAATGTATTTCTTTAATTCTACTGTTTTTGCACGAAGCTCGTCATTGCTCAATTTGGCAATTTCCGGATAAACAGCCTTTACTTTATCAACCCATGGCTTGATTTCTTTCATGTCACGAGTGGCCTTATTTCCAAATAATTTGCCAATAAATTCATTAAATCCCATTGTATTTTTTTGTTTTTATTATTTTCTAATTTGATTACTTTTGAAAATGCAAAGTTACAATAAAATGCAGATTAATTTGCACTTCTCTCCTTAATATTATTTTCTGATGTCTGTCATTGGTGCCAGAACGGCTGCATTAGGAGCACGAATACGCATATAATGAGCTACGGTGGGTGCTATATTACCTATTTTTACAGGCGCATGGATTATTTCCGGTTTTATTCCGTTCCCAATGAAAATCAATGGAGCCGACGCATACGAATAGCGTTGCACCTGCGTATCAAGCGAATGTTCACGGAACACAGTCCAACCTGGTAAAACTTCTATCCACAAGTCTCCAGAACATATCGGGTTATAGTAATTCTTTATTTTATCAATGGTAGGAGTCCACGCCCCCAATTGTAAACGTTGTGAAGAATATACATCTTTCACCCCACTGAACTGTACCAAAAATTCTGCCGCACGGTTCAATATCTCGGACATATTCAGTTGTTTCTGCTCTATCAGCTTATGATTCAAATATATTTGTTGCTCAAAATGTGCCTCCACCCATTGCCCTTCACCGTAAATAGCAGCCAAATAAAGGTTTAACAGAGCAGAACAACGTTCAATATGGAATTCTCCACCCGGTATTTTATATTGAGGAGGATCAACAGGATCTGTGTCAGCATATCCTGTAGAGGTTATAAAGAATAAAGTATTGTTCAAACCAACTTTCCGGTCTATCAATTCCAATAATTCAGCAATACTGTTATCCAAGCGTACATATGTATCCTGCATTTCCATCGGGAGTTCTGCAGGAGCCTTATGATCATAATTCCCGGCATAATATGCTAGTGACAAAAAGTCCGGAACAGCATCCTTTCCAATGGAAGTATTACTCAAACAAGCATTAACCAAACGGTTTACCTCATCATTAGCATAGGGACTTGTTTTCAATTTACGGTATTTATTTTTCCGTTCATCATCGAAATTATGCTTGAACGTAACTTGTTTGTTCTCGCTAGTCAAATATTTATAGACAGTCACAGGCAAATAAGGCGCCCACGACATATTGCCGATACGGAAATCTAGTCCTTCACGGTCATTATAAGTAGTCACCCATGCAGGAAATATACCGTAATATGTGCTGCCACTCCATTTTCCTGTTTCATCATTCAACCAGAATGCACCTTTCGAAGCATGGCCGGCAGCTAACACCGCCATTTCACGTGTAGGAGCGATAGAATAAACTTCAGCTACTCCTTGTGTGGCTATTACCAACTCATCTGTCAAAGTCGACACCTTCATTTTCTGCGGAGAAGTAGACTCTGAAGTATAAATGCCCATAAAATCAGCATCGTCCACACAATTAAGGACTCGAAGAGTACTGCGGTCCATCCAGTTATCCCCCACGATTCCGTTGGTATAAGGTGTAGTACCAGAATAAATGGCCGCCACAGCTGATGACTTATCTACATTAATAAAATCATATTCGGCATTCCGATAAATCCGTCCTTCTTTCCACAACCGCTTAAAGCCACGTTCACCGTATAAAGCCGAAAAAGCCTCTATATAATCAGTCCGCAATTGGTCAATAGTCAATCCGACCACTAACCTAGGGACCGCAGGAATGTTCTGTGCCTGCAACCCTGTTAATGCGATAACAGTCAAAAGAGAAGTTAAGATGCGTCCTTTCATTTATTGTTTTGTCTGTAATATAATAAAACGTGGTTTGCAGAACATATTAACAAACACAGTGCCAAAGGTAATACCGTTACGTTGAATTTTTGCTGTATAAACGGCATTATCATCATAAAAGATGTTAAGCACACTATATTTATTGTATGATAGTAGTCTTTTTTACCTTTTATAGCTCGATAAACCATAACCGGAAGATAAATTAAAGGGATAGGATTCAATAAAAGGATAAGCCAATTGGACCCTACCGTAGGATGAGTAGAAAAAAAGACCAAGAAAGTGATGACACATCCCGCCAATCCTTGTACACCGAAAAGAAGCAAATCCCAAATCCAGATTATTTTCCTGATTTTAAACTGCAACCACCCTACAAAGCAAGTAACTCCTATTAAAATAAAGACACACACCATGGGTGACAACGGAAAGCCTTCCCTAACGTCCTCTGGTTCTACATCCACTACCTTTTTTTCATGCAGAATCAAAGGACGCACGCTGTCACCTACTACTATAGTTGCTTTTTTTGCTGCCTCCAACATATAAAAAGGAGCGAACATCTGCTTACGCGTATCAATAGGCTTATCAGCTTCACTGCCCAAACACATATCAATGCCCAGCTCATCCCATTCGTGCCCTTTAGTATATTGATGGACAATATCCCGAAAAGAGAGTCTCTCTTTTCCTTCAGAATAAACAACCTTTCCTTCAATACACTTTTCTATTATATCACGCGCACGTGTAGTGCAATTATCATAGAAAAAGTTATAACGATAAACCCTATTCTTCGGCAGATAATTCTCTTCCAGCAATCTTCTGAGTTTCTGTTTTTCCGAAATAGTCAAATTCAATGTCTGCTGATAGACCGAGGAACCACGCATAGCATAACTACCTTCAAAATAAGGATAACGGGTTACGCCCAATTCATAATCAGTCTCTCCTTTGACAAAACGATAGATAAAACGGGGAGTATTAAAGCTGAACATACCATAATTAAACACCCAGTCCTCTCCACGTGCCGTATCCTCATAGCGCAATGCCGTATGCCCGAACAAAGCATATATTTCTGTACCGGGAGCACAAGTCATCAGACTCACCTTTATATTATCCTCCTGACCTCTAATCGATTGACTCAAGGAAAAGAATAACAAAATCAATGCTATAATTAATTTATTCATAAAATCCATTTTCTGTTTACCGATGCAAAAGTACACCTAAATATTAATTAATTCCTCACAAATACCATTTTTTATTGCTATTCCTATTTATTTTTTACGTTACTTTGCAGCCGAAAAAGCAAAGTTGTGAATTTAATAATCGACATAGGAAACTCAGTAGCTAAATTGGCTATATTTGACAAAGGCGAGTTAGTTGAAGTATTTCGTGGCTCCAATCATTCTTTAGATTGTCTCCCGATGCTTTGTTCTCGATACCCCTTGAAACGAGGTATCATAGCTTCTGTCATAACACTAAGCAATACTATCCGGCGCCAACTGGGAAGATTGCCTTTTAATATCATCGAATTAAGTCATGAAACCCCTGTTCCTATCACTAATTTATATAAAACGCCTCAAACACTGGGTATGGACCGTTTAGCAGCTGTGGTTGCAGCAAACTGGCTGAAGCCTGGACACGATGTACTGGTTATTGACGCAGGGACCTGTGTTACATACGATTTTATCGATGCCGACGGATCCTATCATGGGGGCAATATTTCTCCAGGAATGCGTATGCGTTTCAAAGCATTGAACATATTCACCGACAAACTCCCCAAAGTAAGCGCCAAAGGAGAAGTTCCGATGTATGGACAATCTACAGAAACAGCTATCCGGGCAGGGGTCATTCGCGGAATGGAATTTGAAATGAGCGGGTATATCACCCATCTTCAAAAGAATTATCCGGAACTTTTGGTTTTTTTAACGGGCGGAGATGAATTTTCTTTTGATACAAAATTAAAAAGTATCATCTTTGCAGATAGATTTTTAGTATTGAAAGGTTTAAACAGAATATTAAGCTATAATGATAAACTATAAAAGACTGATTAGTGCGTCAATATTACTCACAGTCACAGGGCTAGCCGTAGCCCAAACAAGCACAAATTCTCCCTATACACGCTACGGCTTTGGTCAGTTAGCTGATCAAAATTTTGGTAACAGTAAAGCGATGGGAGGAATAGCATACGGCTTGCGAAACGGCTACCAAATCAACGCATCTAATCCGGCATCTTATACAGCCATCGATTCATTGACATTCTTGTTCGATGCAGGAATGACCCTTCAAAATGCGAACTTCAAGGATGGTAATGTAAAAACCAATGCTAAAAATTCAAGCTTTGATTATTTGGCTATGCAATTTCGCCTATGGAAAAAAATGGGGATGACAGTTGGGTTTCTTCCATTTTCCACAGTAGGTTACAGCATCTCCAAAACACATGATTTTGAGGATGTTAACAATAACGGGAAGTGGAGCGAATCTTATGATGGCGACGGAGGTTTTCATCAAGTTTTCATAGGATTAGGTTATAAAGTTTTTAATAATTTGTCTGTTGGTGCAAATTTTTCGTATCTTTATGGAGATATTACTCATCAATCCATGACAACTATTGGAGCGACAGATACACGTAGTATTAAATTAGACAAATTTTCTATCAGTGATTATAAATTAGATTTTGGTTTACAGTATACTTATAAGTTAAATAAAAAAAACACTATTAATATAGGTGCTGTTTATACCTTGGGACGTACCTTGCATGGAGATGCATATAAGTATCATCAAACAGGTGCGGAAAGTAATGGTTCTATCTATGTACAGTCACAAACTGGCGATACTATTCCGAATCCGTTTAAAATGCCACATACATTTGGTATAGGGCTTACATATGTATATGATAACCGCTTAACTATAGGGGTTGACTATACTTTACAAAAGTGGAATACAGCCGATCTAGCTTGGAGTAAGTTCAATAAAGAAAGTGTGGAAATGAATAGCCGTACAAAAATAGCTTTTGGTGCGGAATTCGTACCAAGTTATATCAGCCACAACTATCTGAAACGTATTCGTTACCGTATGGGGGCCTATTATTCAAGTCCTTATAATAAGGTCAGCTATACTAGTCCGGACACAGGAACAACCAGTTTCCAAGACGGTGCACGCGAATATGGTGTCAGTATTGGGTTTGGACTTCCCATGTTCCAAAGTAAATCTATGCTGAACATTTCCGGGCAATACATTAAAGTCAGTCCTAAATTTAAAGGATTAATGGAAGAAAATTATTTGAGAATCAATATTGGACTTACTTTCAATGAACGTTGGTTCATGAAGTGGAAAGTTGATTAATAAAATGGAGAGAAGCAAATAAATAACAACAACTAAATTTATATACGATGAAAATGAAGATGATAACAGCGCTGTTCGTTCTTTCCTTAGGTACGACAGCTTCTTTCGCTCAGACCGGAGCGTCAGACGGATCAAGATTCGGACATGGTGAAGACAGTATCCGATGCTTGAAAAATATCAGTATTTACACTGAGTATGTTAAGACTAACAATTTCAAGGATGCTTACACTCCTTGGATGAGTGTATTTACAGAAGCCCCCAAAGCTCAAGTAAGCACTTATACTAATGGTGCAAAAATTCTTCGTGCCTTAATAGCCGGTGAAAAAGATGCAGCTAAACAAAAACAATACTTTAACGAACTGATGAAAGTTCACGACCAACGCATCCAATATCTGGACGATTTGAACAAGTTGGTTAAAAGAGATGCTACAAAAGGCTCAATCATCGGTATGAAGGCCCATGACTACTTCACAATGGGTGGCCAAGACATGAATGAAGCATATAACATGTTCAAAGAAGCCATTGAACTTGAAAAAGAAAACTCTGACTACTTTGTATTACAAGAGTTCATGGATGCAGCTGCCCGTAAAATGAAAAGTGATGAATCATACAAAGAACAATTCATTCAAGATTATTTATTTGCATCAGGAGTTGCTGATGGAGCTTTGAAAGCCGCTACAAAGGAAAATGACAAAAAATTATTGAAAGTGGCAAAAGACAATATTGACGCATTCTTCATTAATAGTGGTGTGGCAACTTGTGATAATTTACAAGCAATTTATGCTCCGAAAGTTGAGCAAAACAAGACTAATTTGGATTATCTGAAACAGGTTATCTCTGTAATGCAGATGTTAAACTGTACAGAACAAGAAGCTTACTTTGCTGCATCTGAAGCTGCACATGCCATCGAACCGACAGCAGAAACGGCTGTAGGTTGCGGATACATGTATTATAAGAAAGGCGATATGGACAAATGTATCGACTATTTTGATCAAGCTATCAATTTAGAACAAGACCAATTAAAGAAAGCTGATTATGCATATAAAACCGCTGCCATTTTATTTAGTAAGAAACAGTTGAGCAAAGCAAAACAATATGCACTGAAAGCGATCTCGTTAGATGGCAACAACGGTAAACCTTACATTTTGATTGCTAACATGTATGCATCAAGTCCTAATTGGAGTGATGAAGCAGCATTGAACAAATGCACTTATTTTGCAGTTATCGACAAATTGCAAAAAGCAAAAAGCGTAGATCCTAGTGTTGCTGAAGAAGCAAACAAACTAATTAGTACTTATGCAGCCCATACCCCCAAAGATGCTGATTTGTTCTTCCTCAGTTTAAAGAAAGGTGACTCTGTTACAATCGGCGGATGGATTGGTGAAACAACAACTATCAGATAATTATGTCGTCTGAAAAAGAACAAAAATCACACTTTATATTCTTAAACATAACAGTTGCCGTTTGGACAACTGTTATGTTTGTTTTATTTCCAGCATGCTCAAGAGGCGAAAAGAATCTAGCAGAAGCTATTACAGAAAGAGATTCGTTGCCCAGCATGAAAACATTGGGAGTTACTACCCTTATATCCGATTCCGGTATCACCCGCTACAAAATTATCACAGAAGAATGGGAAATTTATGATAAAAAGAATCCTCCTTATTGGGCATTTGAAAAAGGAGTTTATTTGGAAAAATTTGATTCCCTATTCCATATTGATGCCAGCATAAAAGCCGATACAGCTTATTACTACGAGAAAAAGAAACTTTGGGAATTGAGAAGCAATGTGCATATCCGCAGCCAAAGAGGCGACAAATTTGACACAGATCTGCTCTTTTGGGATGAAAAGCAGGAAAGGGTCTATTCTGACAAATTTATCCGCATTGAACAAGAAGATAAAATCATTACCGGTTATGGATTTGAATCTAACCAGCAAATGACAGAATATCAAATTTATAATAACACAGGTATTTTCACTGTAGAAGATACAGCACCAGCAGACAGTACAAAAGCTGTTGCAAATAGCACTAGAACTGATTCGATACGCTAATTCACTCACTATTATGGGTATTATTATACAGATTCTTATTACAATGGCTTTTTCCGCTTTTTTTTCCGGAATGGAAATAGCCTTTGTTTCATCCAATAAATTACGTTTTGAAATGGATCGTAACAACCAAAGCATAAATTCACGTATACTTTCCATCTTCTTTCATAATCCGAACAATTTTATCTCTACCATGTTGGTAGGAAACAACATCGCTTTAGTTATTTACGGTATATTGATGGCACAAGTCATTGAACAAAACTTGTTGTCAGGATTGATAGACAACCACTTTTTATTAGTACTAATCCAAACAATTATTTCCACATTAATCATTTTGGTCACAGGAGAATTCCTACCTAAAACCTTATTTAAGATTAACCCCAATTTCACTCTGAATATTTTTGCAGTTCCCACTTACATTTGCTATGTCTTACTCTATCCCATCAGCAAGTTTGCTTCGGGAATATCCAATATATTACTTTACATTGTAGGCATTAAAACAAATAAAGAAGCTAATGAAAAAGCTTTTACTAAAGTCGACCTAGATTACTTTATTCAAAGTAGTATACAAGATGCTCAAAATGAACAAGACATAGACACCGAAGTCAAGATATTCCAAAATGCACTAGATTTTTCGAATATTAGAATTAAGGATTGTATGGTACCCAGAACCGAAATTGTTGCTATCGAATATGGAACTCCCATAGAAGAATTAAAAGCCCGCTTCATTGAAAGCGGAATAAGTAAAATTATTGTCTATAAAGAAAACATTGACAATATTATAGGTTATATACATTCCTCTGAAATGTTTCGTGAACAGACAGACTGGACTAAGAGTGTCCGCCAATTGCCTATTGCTCCTGAAACGATGGGAGCGCATAAGCTGATGAAATTATTTATGCAACAAAAGAAATCCTTAGCTGTAGTAGTCGATGAATTCGGAGGTACATCCGGCATCGTGGCGCTAGAAGATTTAGTGGAGGAAATTTTCGGCGAAATAGAAGATGAGCATGATACAACTTCTTACATTGCCAAATCCGTCGGTGACAATGAATACATCCTTTCCGGACGTCTGGAAATAGAAAAAGCCAATGAATTGTTCTCACTTGACCTACCGGAAAATGATGATTACCAAACTATCGGTGGACTCATCCTGCACCAATACCAAAGTTTCCCCCAAATACATGAAGAGATCATTTTCGATAAATTCCATTTCAAAATAATTAAAGTAACAGCAACAAGAATTGAATTAGTAAAGTTGAAAGTAATCGAATAACAGATTTTTTTCACAATAAAATAGCTTGTAAGCTGCATTTTTTGTATCTTCGTGCGCTAAATCTATGAAGTATAAAAAAACAATAAACAAAAATAGTAAAATTAAATGGCAACATTACAAACAATCAGAAGTAAAGGCCCTCTGTTGGTCGTTGTAATCGGACTTGCCCTCTTCGCATTCATTGCCGGAGACGCATGGAAGGTTCTCCAACCACATCAGGGTAAACAAGACGTAGGTGAAGTAAATGGAAAAACACTTACAGCACAAGAGTATCAAAAAATGGTAGATGAATACACAGAAGTCATAAAATTGACACAAGGTGTTTCTGCATTAAATGACGACCAACTGACTCAAGTGAAAGACCAAGTATGGCAATCTTACGTAAATAACCAATTAATCGCAGCGGAAGCTGCAAAATTGGGGTTGACCGTCAGCAAAGCTGAAGTTCAAGCAATCATCGAGGAAGGTACTAACCCATTGTTGATGCAAACCCCGTTCCGCAATCCGCAAACCGGTGCTTTCGACAAAGATATGTTGAAAAAATTCCTAGTGGATTACGCTCATCTGGACGCAAGCAAAATGCCTGCACAATATGTAGAATACTATCAAAAGATGGGAGCTTTTTGGAATTTTATTGAAAAGACTTTGATACAATCCACTTTAGCTGAAAAATATCAGAACCTGATTGCAAAATCATTGATTTCAAATCCGGTTGCAGCTGAAGATGCTTTTATATCACGTACTGAACAATCAGACGTTTTATTAGCTGCAATTCCCTATTCTTCTATCAGCGATTCAACTATTACAGTTTCAAATAGTGAAATCAAAGATCTGTATAACAAGAAAAAAGGTTCTTTTGAACAGCCAGTTGAAACTCGTAACATCAAATATATTGATGTATTGGTTACTCCATCTGACGAAGATCGCAAAGAGGTATTAAACGAAGTAACCGAATACGCTACCCAGCTAGGTACTGCTGCAGACATGAACACATTCATCCGTTCCACCGGTTCTGTAGTTCCTTTTTCTGAAATTGCAATCAACAAGACTGTATATCCTAATGATGTAGTTGCTCGTTTGGACTCTGTAACTATCAACGAAGTATATGGTCCTTACTATAACCAAGCAGATGATTCATATAATGCTTTTAAAATTATTGCCAAACAGACAGCTCCCGACTCAATCCAATATCGTCAAATTCAGGTATATGCCGAAGATGCTGCTAAAACCGCAACTTTAGCCGATAGTATTTTTAATGCACTGAAAGGTGGAGCAGACTTTACTGATATTGCAAAAAAATATGGTCAGACAGGTGAAGCGACTTGGTTGACTGCACGCAACTATGAAGGTGCTGCATTAGATGCAGACAATGCTAAATACATTAACACATTGATAAACTCTAATGTCAAAGAATTAACCAATCTTCAGATCGGACAAGCTAACGTTATTCTTCAAGTATTGGACAAAAAAGCTATGAAAGATAAATATAAAGTTGCAGTGATTAAACGTCCGGTTGAATTTAGCAAAGAAACATACAACAAAGCATACAATGATTTCAGTCAATTCGTAGCACAGAACACTACAATGGATAAAATTATTGCCAATGCAGAAGAAAGCGGATATCGCTTGTTAGAACGTGCTGATTTCCGTAGCGCAGAACACCGTGTGGGTGGTGTAAAAGGAACTCGTGAAGCGTTGAAATGGATTTTTGCAGCCAAGGAAGGTGAAGTGTCCCCATTGTATGAATGTGGTGAAAACGATCACTTGATGGTAGTTGCTCTTGAAAAGATTAATCCTGCCGGATATCGTAATATTAATCTTGTTGCCGACATGCTGAAAGCAGAAATCATCAAAGATAAAAAAGCTGAAAAACTGATAGCTGAAATGAAAAGTGCAAGCAGCATTGACCAAGTAAAAAGTATGGCAAATGCAGTTAGCGATTCTGTAAAACATATAACTTTTTCTGCTCCGGCATATGTTTCAGTAACTCGCGCTAGCGAACCAGCTTTAGGTGCTTATGCAAGTAAAGCTGAAATAAATAAGTTAACTGGTCCTATCAAAGGTAATGCAGGTGTTTACATGATTCAGGTTTACAACAAAGAAAAGAGTGCAGAAGAATTTGATGCCAAGAATGAAGAAAACAACTTGTCCAATATGGCAGGGCGTTATGCTAGCAGTTTCATCAATGACCTGTATAAGAAAGCTGATGTAAAAGACGACCGTTACTTATATTTCTAATATCAGAAAGTTATCAATAAGACAAAACAGGCTGTATCGAAAATTCGTCGATACAGCCTGTTTTGTCTTATTCCTATTTTCGCAAAAATTAAAGATGAAATAATTTATAAAATCTATTCGTTTACGTTCCGTATTCCCATTTTTATCATTATGTTTGCAACAGTAATTATGAAGTATTTTATTGCTATATGTACGTGTATCCTTTTGTTATGTAGCTTTAATAGTACAAATAAAGGAGGAATTATCCGCGAATGCCAGCCAGAAGTCATATCTTCTATATCCATGCTTTCGGATGATACGAATTCCTATCGCCAATTATCTACAGAAAAACGATATGACGCTCCTAATGTGAAACTATCCGAAGTAAATCTTTTATGTTTCACTTTACGTACTCCGATGTTTACCAAAACATCAAAACCCTTATCTACAATCAAAGTACTTTGCCATTACCGTATTCTTCTACCTGAACAAAAATTTAATAGCCTATATCCTAGCATTAATTATGTAAAATCCTCGTGTAAATACTTCATTTACACATTAGGACATATTTTGATTTAGCAGCTATTTCCTCTTACTTATTCTTGATCATTATCATTCCGGATTGAAATTATTCTATCGGCGTGTATACATATATGTGTGACACTACGATGTGAATATCACTATAACTCGGAATTTAATACTATTTTACCTACTAAATCACATTTATATTATAATGCTACACTTATTTTTATCCACATTGACCATGATGGGGCTTACTTTCCTCATCGGTTTTTTTGTCGCTGCTATTATTAAAGGAATAGCGCTGGCAGCAGATTCTATGGATTTCTATAGCTCCCACCTATTGGAACTTCAACGTTTAAGAAAAATCAAAAAAGCACGTGCCCGTTTTATCCAATTAGTATGGAATAATTCTCCAGAAGAGATGGAAGCTCTAGGAGACAGCCGTGAAAACTGGAACCGAGGAATGAACAGCGATCTGAGAGGAAAACAGGAAGGTGGTTACTACCATGGTGTCAGTCATGGAGCATCCCAATTAAATCTGATAGATTATTACTATCCGGACACAAAGATGATCTACCTTAAGAAACGGGAGGAAATGCATAATCAGCAACAAAAAAGCACTCATGTGAAAAAGAATCTTTCAATGAATAAATAACCTGAAAATCAACAATTAGATATGGAAAATATAGATTTTGGAATACTTTTCCAAGGCATTGGTACAATGATAGAAAGCGGTTGGTTCCTTGCCTGTGCGCGCGTTTTTTTAATTCTTTTGGGATTTCTACTCATTTATCTAGGTTGGAAAGGAATATTGGAACCCATGGTCATGATTCCAATGGGACTCGGTATGATAGCCATCAATTGTGGAACATTAATCATGCCGGATGGAAATCTAGGCAATCTTTTTCTTGATCCCATGCTCTCGGATACAGACGAATTGATGAATACCATGCAAATAGATTTTCTGCAACCGGTTTACACCCTCACATTCAGTAATGGACTCATCGCTTGTTTCGTCTTCATGGGAATCGGAACCTTGCTAGATGTAGGTTTCCTGCTACAAAAACCTTTTGCTAGTTTGTTTCTGGCACTTTGCGGAGAACTAGGAACCTTTCTCACATTGCCAATTGCCAATGCACTTGGCTTATCGGCACAAGAGAGTGCTTCTGTAGCCATGGTAGGAGGTGCAGATGGTCCGATGGTACTGTTCACTTCATTGGCATTAGCCAAGCATTTGTTTGTACCGATTACTGTGGTAGCTTATCTCTATTTAGGATTGACTTACGGCGGTTATCCCTATTTGGTTAAATTACTGATTCCCAAACGTTTCCGTTCCATCAAAATGACCGTAAAGAAAGCGCCGAAGAATTACGATGCCAAGGTAAAGCTTGCTTTCGCAGCGGTACTCTGCGCTGTACTCTGCTTCCTTTTTCCAGTGGCCTCTCCCCTGTTTTTCTCTCTATTTCTAGGAGTGGCTGTACGTGAATCAGGGATGAAACATATTTATGATTTTGTCAGCGGTCCATTGCTTTACGGTTCTACTTTTATGCTGGGATTATTATTAGGAGTGCTTTGCGACGCTCATCTGCTACTAGATCCTAAAATCTTAAAATTGCTGATACTAGGTATGTTGGCATTGTTACTATCAGGTATCGGAGGTATTTTAGGCGGATATATCATGTACTATATCAAGAAAGGAAATTATAATCCAGTCATTGGCATTGCTGCTGTAAGCTGCGTACCAACTACTGCCAAAGTGGCACAAAAGATTGTCAGTAAAGACAATCCTGATTCATTTATCCTAGGAGATGCACTAGGAGCCAATATATCGGGAGTTATTACTTCAGCAATTATTACAGGTATTTATATCACAATCATCCCGCTATTATGAAACAGCATGAATCCTACCTAATAAATTTCATCCACTTTTAATAATGCTATCATTTTCGCAGAGGGCAGTCCGCGTATCTGCCCTCTGCCACCACTACCAACTAAAAATAATTGGAATGGTGAATTGATTCACATAAAACTCCCGATACCATTTCTTTGAATTGAAATAATACCCCGTACTCCATCTTTCATTCACTAATTGAAGTACCCGCAATGCTTCGGCATCCATTAATGGATCAAGTCCTCTCACCAACTGAAAATCTTTCATTGAACCATCTATATCCACATTGAAACTATAAATCACCCGTCCCTGCTTTCCCGTAGCCTTCATTTCGGGAGTAATTTTCAGATGAGAATTAATAAATTGCGTCAAAGCAACAGTACCACCGGGATAAGAAGAGTATCTATAAGGCTCCCAAGTGATCTTTTCCAAATCTTCCTGTGCGCATTCCCTATATAATAAATAATGCTCCAGATCCTCTTTCCAAAAACGCATAGTTAAAAAATAATCATATGGCACAGATTTTCTGTTTTTCATAGCAGGAATCAACCGGGGAAAATTAGAAAGAATACGTATGGACTCTTTATCAAAAGCCGAATGAGTACCTTTTATCACACGGATATCCACAATTTCTCCTTTTTCATTTACCGTAAAACGGCAAATAGCGACGGCTTTATCCACTTTATCGTCAGGCCAACTCATATTTCCCATAACAAGACTACGAATATCATCAGGAAAGACAGGCATGGAATCGACAAGTTGTCCTCTGCAAGATTCCAGAACTTGCTGCTGCCGCCAAATGCGGTCACTGTAAACATCAGGATTAAAAGGAATATGAAAGACGATAGTAGTATCTATATCTCTACCCGCTTTCTTTGCAGGCTGCCATTCACGCATACCCTCAATCACATCTTCGGCCGCCTTAGCAAACAAGGGGTGAGTGGCTTCAATATATTTACAACGGACAGTCCCCAAACTATCAATGCGGAGCGTACACACAGCTTCACCTGCAATATTGGCCCTTAATAAAGAATCCGGATATACGAGCTGCCACACAGCATAATCCGTAATACCTTTTACTGTAGGATAATATGGCGGGAGATTCATGTTCTTTTGTGCATAAAAAGATAGAAAGGGAAATATGCACCCTATTAATAAAAGTGATAATCTATTATTCATGCCTAAGTCAAGTTTTCACAAAATTAGCGACTACACATGATATAAACAACACCACTAACATTAATATATATAAAAGAAAGCGGAGATACCTCATCGCATCCCCGCTTTCTACATTAAATACTAACTATTAATTATTTTCAGGACGAAGTTTACGTACGGTTACAGCAGTCTGCCACATTTCGCTTTCACGCAATGCCTTCAATTCTTCTTCCAATTTTTCACGATAATCGGGTTTAGAGTTAGAATCGATAGAAATCTGAGCCTCGTTGCCAGTCTTCACACTGTGATATAACTTTTCAACTACGGGTTTGATAGCATCGTGAAATGGGGTCATCCAATCCAATGCACCGCGCTGAGCAGTGGTAGAGCAGTTAGCATACATCCAGTCCATACCATTCTTAGCAAACAAAGGCATCAATGACTGGGTTAATTCTTCTACAGTTTCATTAAATGCTTCAGAAGGACTATGTCCGTTTTCACGCAATACTTCATACTGAGCCAACAACAATCCTTGGATAGCCCCCATTAAAGAACCGCGTTCACCTGTCAGGTCAGAAGTTGCTTCACGCTGGAAAGTCGTTTCGAATAAATAGCCTGAACCGATACCAATACCCAATGCAATAGTACGTTCATAAGCCTTACCGGTTACATCCTGATAGATAGCGTATGAAGAGTTCAAGCCACGACCTTCCAAGAACATGGTACGCAGTGAAGTACCCGAACCTTTAGGAGCTACCATGATCACATCAATATCAGTAGGAGGAACTACCCCTGTACGGTCACTCCAAGTAATGGCAAAGCCATGAGAGAAATAAAGTGCCTTGCCTTGGGTCAAGTAAGGTTTGATAGTCGGCCATACAGACATAACAGCTGCATCAGATAACAGACACATTACGATAGTCGCTTTCTGACAAGCCTCTTCAATACCAAACAGAGTTTCACCCGGAACCCATCCGTCAGCAACTGCTTTTTCATATGTTTTTCCCGGACGCTGACCAACAATTACATTGAAACCATTGTCCCGGAGATTCAAAGACTGCCCCGGTCCCTGTACACCATACCCGATCACAGCGATTGTTTCATCTTTCAATACTTCACGTGCTTTTTCCAAAGGAAATTCATCGCGGATAACTACAGTTTCTGTAACGCCGCCAAAATTCAATTGTGCCATTTTAAATTATAAATTAAAAATTAAAAATTAGATTCTAAATAAATATCACCTTACTACGAACGACAACATCTGTGCCATTCTTCTTCACCTCTATATCATATTCTTTCTCCTCCACTTCCTCGCGGTAGAAACTCAATATATCACCATAATAACTCTCAGCTACATAAGCCATCTCAAAACGTTTAATCCGTTTCTCTTTAAAAAACTCTATAGGAAACAAATCGAGAATATGTTCTATATACTTAATACTGTTCACATGACCATTAATATCAATATCGCTATATCTGGTCTGGTATTCAGAAACCGGAGCTTTCTCTGTCACCTTAATACGACCGGGCTTGCTTATAGGACATTTCTTATCGCATACATAATCAATGATACTACCTCCGTGAAGCGTAAGCAGGTCAGCAGGTTTGCGAGTTTCCATACTGATCATCGCCCATACAGAACGGGCGTATCCGACAGTCTTTCCTTCCTTGTCCAAAATTGCAAAATTACGGTCTGTAAAAAGACGATAAACATTCTCTACCCATGTCTGAATACTGAAACCCTCATATTGACAGGGCATATTCTCTAACTCTACAGCTAAACGGGAAAGTACCCATGTATAATGATTCTCATTGAGCGTAGCAATTCCGAAACCCCGGTCGGCAGCATGAAAGCCGGCACAATTCAGTAAATGATTACCCAACACACTCATGGTCAACTTTCCACTGAAATCACAGTGAAAGGGTTCTGCCACAAATCTGTATGTTCCTACTTTATTCTCACTCATCATTATTCTGTTTTTTGCTGGCGATACTTTTCCTCGCGTTGGGTCAGATATTCGTTCACACGCTCGAAACAGCTGGTAGTAATGGCCACACGTCCCGAACGGACAAACTGCAACACACATCCCAATCCGCGCAACTCCTCATAAAGAGCAGTAATTTCCTCACTCATCCCATTCTTTTCAACAATAGAGAAAACCGGATTCACTTCTACAATGCGGGCACTATAACGGCGGATAACTTTAGATGCCATAGGATTCTCCTGAAATTCAGGAGTAGAAACCTTGTACAAAGCAATCTCATGCTGATAAATCTCACTATCAGTAAAATAATGTGCCTGCAAAACATCTATTTTCTTTTCAATCTGCTTCACCACTTTTTCTATCACATCCTGGGTGGTCCAAGCAGTAATAGTATATTTATGCACCCCCTTGATGGAAGATGCAGAAACATTAAGACTTTCGATATTAATTTGGCGGCGAGTAAACACTGCCGTAATCTGGTTCAGCAAACCGGCGATATTTTCTGAATGAACGATTAATGTATATAATGTCTTGTCCATAATTATTAAATTAGCATTCCAGTAACATCTGATTCACCGAGCCTCCCGGAGGTGTCATCGGCAACACATTTCCCTCTTCTATCACACAAGCTTCCAGCAGGAATGGCCCGTCAGTAGTCAACATTTCATGGATAGCAGCCTGCAATTCCTCACGCTTCATAACACGGCGGGCAGGAATCTCATATGCCTCGGCAATCTTCATATAATCCGGATTCAACATCGGAGTAAATGAATAACGATGACCAAAAAACATAGCTTGCCATTGACGAACATTACCCAAATAGTTATTGTTCAATAAAATAATCTTTACCGGTGCTTTTTGCTCCATGATAGTTCCCAATTCTTGAATATTCATCTGCAAACCGCCATCCCCCATAAATACGCATACAGTACGATCCGGGCGACCGAAAGTAGCGCCTATAGCAGCGGGAAGACCGAATCCCATCGTTCCCAATCCACCCGAAGTTACAATGCTACGGTTCTTACTGTATTTAAAATAACGAGCAGCCATCATTTGGTTCTGTCCTACATCTGTCACCAATACAGCCTCGTTGTTCGAAGCCTCACTTACCGCACGCACCACTTCACCCATATTCAACGCCCCGTCAACAGGATGAATTTCTTTACTGATAACATGTTCATATTCCGTCTTTTCATATTCAGTAAAGCTATCAATCCATTCGGAATGTTCATTCTTCCGGATAAGTTGCGTCAGCATAGCTAGCGTATATTTACAATTACCTAATACGGGTACATCCACTTTTACATTCTTATCTATTTCAGAATGGTCAATATCCAAATGAATCACCTTTGCCTGTTTAGCATATGTATCTAATTTTCCAGTTACACGATCGTCAAAGCGCATACCTACAGCAATCAACACATCACATTCATTAGTTTTGACATTGGGCCCCAGATTTCCATGCATACCTAACATTCCTTTGTTTAAAGGATGCGAAGTTGGTATAGCCGAAAGTCCCAGCAAAGTACAGCCACAAGGCATATCGGCTTTTTCTATAAATGCACGTAACTCATCTTGCGCATTACCTAACTCTACCCCCTGTCCTACCAACACTAATGGCCTTTGAGCATTGTTTATCAATTCGGCAGCCTCCTGAAGAGATTCCTTATCAGGATTAGGTTCTGGATCATAACTACGGATAAAATCAAGCTTCATCGGTTCATAATCCACCATCTCCACTTGTGCATTCTTGGCAAAGTCCAAAACGACAGGACCGGGACGTCCGCTTTTAGCTATATAGAAAGCACGGGCTACAGCCCAAGCTACATCTTCCGCACGACGAATTTGGTAACTCCATTTGGTAATAGGCTGAGTGATGCCCACCAGATCCACTTCCTGAAAAGCATCCGTACCTAAAAAGGAAGCTCCTACCTGCCCGGCAATCACCACGATAGGCGTGCTGTCAATCATAGCATCGGCAATGCCAGTAATGGTATTTGTCGCACCGGGCCCGCTAGTCACCAAACAGACACCAACCTCACCGGATACGCGGGCAAATCCCTGTGCTGCATGGGCAGCTCCTTGTTCATGACGGACCAATATATGGTTCAATGTATTTCTATGATGATATAAAGCATCAAAAGTAGGCATGATAGAACCTCCGGGATATCCGAAAAGAGTTTTCACTCCTTGATACTCCAAAGAACGCATCATCGCCTCTGCTCCTGTTATCTTTTCTTTTGCCATAATTGTTTAGTTGAGAATTGAGAATCAAAAAAATACGATGCCGGACAATCGACCAATGACAACAAATCTATTTTTTTTATTCTCAATTTTTAATTTCTAATTTAGTCAATGATTCTCACTCCTCCTTTATCTGCAGAACTTACCATACTAGCGTATGCCTTCAAGCTTTTAGGAACTTTACGGTCACGGGTCACCGCTGTCATCGGTCGAGCGGCCAATTCTTCGTCACTCAGTTTCACATTGATACTGCGATTCGGAATATCGATTTCAATTATATCACCATCCACTATTTTTCCGATATTACCACCCGCTGCAGCTTCGGGAGAAATATGCCCGATGCTTAATCCCGAAGTTCCTCCACTAAAACGTCCGTCGGTAATCAAAGCACATTCTTTTCCTAAATGCTTGGATTTGATATAGGAAGTAGGATAAAGCATTTCCTGCATACCGGGACCACCTTTCGGACCTTCATGAGTGATAACAACAACATCTCCGCTGACTACTTTTCCTCCTAAAATACCTTCACAAGCAGCATCCTGCGAATCAAACACCTTGGCAGGCCCCGAGAATTTCCAAATACTTTCATCCACTCCGGCCGTTTTCACTACGCAACCATCCTGTGCAATGTTCCCTTTCAAAACGGCCAAACCCCCATCTTTACTATAGGCATGTTGCAAATCGCGGATACAACCATTGGCACGATCTGTATCCAGTTCTTTATAAACAGCATTCTGAGAACCTAACTTTATATTGAATTTGTTTCCCGGAGCACTTGAATAAATACGTTTTGCTTCAGTATCCACTTCTTTCTTACATATATTATATTTTTCGACAGCTTCCGCCAATGTCAGGCCGTCCACTCGTTTCACATCAGTTTTCAGCAAACCACCCTTGGATAATTCTCCCAATATATTAAGGATACCACCGGCACGGTTCACATCCTGGATATGATATTTCTGTGTATTCGGAGCTACTTTACACAAACAAGGCACATGGCGTGAAAGCATATCAATATCATCCATCTTGAAATCTACTTCCGCCTCGTGGGCGATAGCTAAAAGATGGAGCACAGTATTGGTAGAACCACCCATTGCAATATCCAATGTCATGGCATTCAGAAAAGCGTCACGAGTAGCAATGTTGCGTGGTAACACGCTGTCATCTCCCTCCTCATAATATTTATAAGCATTCTTCACTATCAGAGCAGCCGCATCTTTAAACAACTGAGTACGGTTGGCATGAGTCGCCAAAATAGTGCCATTCCCCGGAAGCCCCAGACCAATAGCCTCATTGAGGCAATTCATGGAATTAGCCGTAAACATACCCGAACAGCAACCACAGCCAGGACACGCATTATTTTCAATTTGAGCCACATCCTCATCGCTGACCGATGCATCAGCAGATTTAATCATGGCGTCTATCAAATCAAGATGCTGGTTATTCCATTCTCCCGCTTCCATAGGACCACCCGATACAAAAACAGCCGGTATGTTCAGTCGCATGGCAGCCATCAGCATACCTGGAGTGATTTTGTCACAATTACTGATACACACCATTGCATCCGCCTTGTGAGCATTCACCATATATTCCACGCTGTCGGCAATGATATCACGACTGGGCAGTGAATACAGCATACCATCGTGTCCCATAGCTATTCCGTCATCAATGGCAATCGTATTGAATTCTGCTGCAAAACATCCCAATTTTTCAATCTCAACTTTCACCTGCTGACCTATTTCATGCAGATGGGTATGTCCCGGAACAAACTGTGTAAACGAATTTACTATGGCTATAATGGGCTTGCCCATCATTTCTTTTTTCATGCCGTTAGCCACCCATAAAGCTCTCGCTCCTGCCATACGGCGACCCTGTGTGCTAAACGAACTGCGTAACTGATTCTTCATCTTATTCTAAATCTATAACGTCCTATACTTATTGAAAAAGCCTTCCTCACCATGTGAGAAAGGCTTCCAATTATTTCTTTATATGTACAACTACACATACACAACCTTTCTCACGCTCCTAGTGTGACCACCACGACGCGAATAATATGCAGGACTGCTAGGTTATTTAGAGTAGTAATATTCATATATCTGTTTTCTTTGTTTCTTTAACGACTGCAAAGGTAAGGCGTTTTTCGTAACAAACAAATAAAATGAAGATTTTTTTTCTTATAAATTATTATTCGTAACTAAATCGAGCTTTAAACAATCATTTTATCACAAATATACACTGTATCTTCCAACGGATAAATAAAAAAGAGAATGCATTGGTTTGCATTCTCTTTTCAGTTCATTTATTTCATTTTATAAATTTACTTATTCGCCACATCTTCCATATAGGAATCCAACCCCTTGTTTTTCAATGTAACATTCAACAACTGTACATACTTCTTGTACTGCTCATTTGTCAATGTACGTTTCATCAGTTTGAAGTTTCCATATACGGCTTCACGCAATTTTTTACCTTGTTTAGCTTCTTTTGCGTAGCTTGCGCTTTGTACTTTGTCAGCAAAATAATCAGAAATATTAGCAACTTCCTCCATCTGACGTGCATCCAAATTCAAATATTTGCTCAACTTTGCGACGTTAACATCTACCTTCCAATCTTTACCTTCTACTTTTTCTCCTGCAAAACTTGTAGCTGACATTCCTAATGCCACTACAACCAACAATACTAAACGTTTCATAATACCTAAAATTTTAATTTGTTAAACCTAAAAACAATTTATTTAGTACCTAAGAACTAAATAATACCTTTTAAAAACAATCTCGTTATCTCTTTCTCTTTACACTGCAAATATAACAACATGCTTTACGACATGTTGTCATATATCCGTTAATTAAAGCAAAAATCTATCAAGGCGAGCGGTTAATTGATTTATATCAAGAATCAAACGCAATCAAAAGCGCATTTATAGTATCATAATAACAAATTTATGTAATATAAACGTAATAACAAAGGATTAAGGGGAATTAATTCGTATCTTTGCCAACAAAAAACTTACGTAAATAGTTTATATTACATTATTATAATAAGAAAACATGGAAAATAAGTACATCACCGTAGCATACAAACTTTATGTAATGCAGGACGGCCAGAAAACATTGGTAGAAGAAGCAACTGTAGAACATCCTTTCCAATTCATATCCGGATTAGGAACCACACTGGAACGCTTTGAAACAGAAATAACAGCCTTAAAGAAGGGTGACAAATTTAAATTTGTCATTCCTACCGCAGAAGCCTACGGAGAATATATGCCCGAAGGTGTGCGCACTGTATCTAAAGATATGTTCACCATTGATGGTGTTTTTGATGAAGAACGCATCTTCCCGGGAGCTGTCATTCCCTTACAGGACAATGAGGGACATCACTTCTACGCTACCGTAAGCGAAGTAACCAATGACACTGTAACTGTAGATTTGAACCATCCTCATGCAGGTAAAGATCTCACTTTTGAAGGTGAAGTAGTAGAATCCCGCACAGCCACTAATGAAGAAATTCAGGAAATGGTAAAAATGATGAGTGGAGAAGGATGCGGCTGTGGTTGTGGTGACTGCGGAGAAGGATGCGGTGATGAAGGTGGATGCGGATGCGGACATTGTCATTAATTTCGTTAAACAATAGATAAAGAAGAGGACGGAACAAAACATCCGCCCTCTTTTTATTATTGATAACGAAACAATACTGATTGGCAGCTTCAGTGTTTCTTCAAACATTTCAAAAAAAAGAACTTGAAGTTTTCAAAAAAGATCTAGTTCTTTTCTATTAAACATCTAGTTCTTTTAAAAAAAGAACTAGACCTTTTTTAAAAACGTCCGGTTCTTTTTGACTATAGGACCGGTTATCTTGATTCATAGGCGAAACAAATGCATTTAGCTGGGTAATAAACACATTTTTCTTCTATTGCAAGACACAGATAATAAGACTAAAGAATAACATAATGTAACAAAGAAGTTAAAAATGAACAGAGAGAATGCCAAACCGTTTGCCCATTCCAAACACTATCTGTATTTTTGGCAGAAATATTCTGATCAAATGAATGAGAATGTCCTTGCCAAATTGAAAATACTCGCAGAATCTGCTAAATATGATGTTTCCTGCTCTAGTAGTGGGACCGTGCGCCGTAACCAATCCGGCGCATTGGGAAACACCGTAGGCGGCTGGGGGATATGCCATAGCTTCGCCGAGGACGGTCGTTGCATATCCTTGCTGAAAATAATGCTGACCAATTATTGTATCTATGACTGTGCCTATTGTATCAATAGAAGAAGCAATGACATTCCCCGCGCCACGCTTTCGGTAAGCGAACTGGTAGACCTCACCATCGAATTCTACCGACGCAACTATATAGAAGGGCTTTTCCTCAGTTCCGGCGTTGTACGCAATCCTGATTACACCATGGAAAGGTTGGTACGTGTTGCCAAAGACCTGCGGTTAGTACACAAATTCAACGGATATATTCACCTGAAAAGTATCCCCGGAGCCAGTCGCGAACTAGTCAATGAAGCCGGACTCTACGCCGACCGTCTCAGTGTAAACATAGAAATTCCCAAAGAAGAGAATCTGAAATTACTGGCTCCCGAAAAAGATCACAAAAGTGTATACCAACCCATGCGCTATATCCAGCAGGGAATACTTACCAACAAAGAAGACCGAAAAAAATTCCGCCATATTCCACGCTTCGTTCCTGCCGGACAAAGTACGCAGATGATTGTCGGTGCCACAACCGAATCAGACAAAGACATCCTTTATCTTTCTTCTTCACTCTACCAACACCCCACCATGAGGCGCGTCTACTACTCTGGATATATATCCGTAAATACATACGACAAACGGCTTCCGGCACTGAAACAGCCGCCATTGGTACGTGAGAACCGTTTGTATCAAGCCGACTGGCTGTTACGTTTCTATCAATTTAAAGTAGAAGAAATAGTCGATGACTCCTATCCTGATCTAGATTTGGAAATCGACCCCAAATTAGGTTGGGCATTACGGCATCCAGAACAATTTCCTATAGATATAAACCAGGCAGATTACGAAATGATTCTCAGAGTACCGGGTATCGGAATCAAATCGGCAAGACAAATCATCGCGTCACGCCGCTTCTCAAAACTGGGATTCTATGAACTGAAAAAAATAGGTGTAGTGATGAAAAAAGCGCAATACTTCATAACCTGCAACGAACTCCCCACCCGGACTGTTAATGAACTAACTCCGACAGGAGTACGCAGACTGTTAGTACCCAAACCCAAAAAGAAAGTGGACGAACGCCAATTAATACTAAACTTTACTGATAACAAATGATTCTGTTTATCTATGACCATACATTTGAAGGCTTGCTGACTTGCATTTTCGATGCTTACTTCCGCAAAACCTTTCCTGACTTGCTCTTGATGGAAGGCGAGCCGCTACCCTTGTTTTACAATGAAGCCATACACATAGCCACTGATGAAGAGAAAGCCGGACGCGTGTGGCGCGGATTACAGAAAAAAATCTCCAAGCATGCCCTTTTCAGCTTGACCTGCTGCTGGTTATCAGAATTACCAAAGGTGGACGAAATGCTTTTCCACTATATCCAGAAGGCCATAAACTCTCCTCATTCTATTGAGACCAACTTTGCCGATCCTGATGTGCTGGAGCTTGCGAAAATCTATAAAAGAGTAGATGGAGAACGAGTACACCTCATGCAGTTCGTCCGTTTCCAAAAAGCAGCGGACGGAACTTTCTTTGCAGCCGTAAAACCTCAATTCAACGCACTGCCACTGGCTGTGGATCATTTCAAAGACCGTTTTGCCGACCAGCGTTGGCTCATTTATGATGTGAAGCGACAATATGGGTATTACTATAATCTAACAGAGATGGAAGAAGTAACATTTGAAGATCCCCGCCAAGCACATCTGGTCACAGGAATGCTAAATGAAACATTGATGGACAACAATGAGAGATTATTTCAGGAACTTTGGAAAACATATTTCAAGTCCATTTGTATCAAAGAACGTTGGAATCCCCAAAAACACCGGCAAGATATGCCTGTCAGGTATTGGAAATATCTGACGGAGAAACAATAAACAGTTCTTCCGGATATCCCACATCTACTAAAAACAAGGCATGTCCCGGCACAGAACTACCGGCACTACAACGATCTTTATTCTCTATCACCTTCCTGAACCCATCTAAAGTCATTTTACCACGCCCCACTTCCACCAGCGTACCTACCACAGCCCTTACCATATTCCGTAAAAAACGGTCGGCTTTAATAGTAAATACCCATTCTGTTCCACTCACCCGCGTCCATTCAGCATACATAATCCGGCAATTATTCGTCTTCACATCAGTATGCAATTTACTGAAACTGGTAAAATCAGTATAATCAAACAATACACGGGCAGCCTCATTCATTTTCTCAAAATCCAATGAATTAAAAAGCCTCCAAGCATAATGACGGTTAAACGGATCTTTCCGGATAGTCACATAATACTTATAAGTACGATAAGTCGCGTCAAAACGGGCATGCGCATCATCCTTCACCCGCTTCACATCGTAAACCGCTATATCGGAAGGAAGCAAGCGATTCAATTTCTCCGTTATCTGAACACAATCCAACTCCTGGTCATAATCAAAATGCGCGACCATGAGACGTGCATGCACGCCGGCATCAGTACGTCCTGCTCCCACTACCTCTATTTCTTGACGGAGAAAAGTAGAAAAAGCACGCATTAATGTTTCCTGTACACTGTCACCATTGGGCTGAATCTGCCAACCGTGATAATTTGTCCCATCATAAGCCAAATATATGAAATACCGCATCGTAAAGCCTCTAACCAAGTGAAAATTCAATAATTCAGCGGGCTGTTATATGAAAACATCCCTGTTTCAACTCATATTTGATATAGCATTTGTCCGACTTCCGAAGATCACGGAGTACCTCGGCCAATACCAACTTCAGCGTATCCGGACTAACATCCTGCATAGGACGTCCATCCGGATCTTCCACCTTACAAAACCGACGGTAACTGACATCGAAAGTTGTCCCAAAAGCATGAGCTGAATTAGCAGAAGCATTTCCATTGCGACGACGAAGACGTTTCACATCATCTGCCGTACGAAGTACAGAAGTAACAATGATTTGATTAGGATTCAATCCTTTGCAACTCAATGAATCCAAAAAATTGGCTCCTATTGTATCCAATAACGCACTAGCTTGCGGAATCAGAAAAGGAATGGAGTGAGTCAGCGAATCCATAGCATAACGCTCACAAGGTTTTATCTGGACCAATTTACCACCCAATCCCTCTGCTTCCGAACGAGAAGCCAACGGGCGAATTCCTATTTTCTTCGCTACACTGAGATGAGTATCATTCAAATCACCGAAACTACGTTTATAGCTAATTACACCTTTTATATTATGAGGCTCATTCATCTTCATGGACATATCTTTTTCCTTGCAACCGGAAGAAACTGTCAAGGAAAACAAAAGTGACAATAGCGTGCAACATGCACCTTTCATACAATTCATAATCTAACTATCTTTTCAAATTCCTCGCAAAGATAGATTAAAATCCTTTTTCTGAAAAAGCTTATGCAAATAAATTGCCCGGAAAATAAGAACAATGAAAACCTTTCATTAAATTTGCACCCTATAAACAAGTACGTAAAGTACCTAAACTAGTTAAATGATAGAAAAACATATAGTTTTAGAGGATATTGATCCTGTTATATTTTATGGCGTAAACAACGTCAATATGAAAATGATACAAGCTTTGTATCCCAAATTAAAAATTGTGGCACGTGGAAATGTCATCAAAGTATTGGGAGACGAAGAGGAAATGTGTGCTTTTGAAGAGAATATATTGGCTTTGGAAAAGCATTGCGCCCAGTATAATTCACTGAAAGAAGAAGTGATTTTAGATATAGTGAAAGGTCGTTCACCCCAAATAGAGAAAACAGGGGATACTATTGTATTCAGTGTAACAGGAAAACCGATCGTCCCCCGTAGTGAGAACCAATTGAGGCTGGTACAAGAATATGAGAAGAACGATATGCTGTTCGCTATCGGTCCCGCAGGTTCAGGAAAGACCTATACCGCTATTGCCCTTGCTGTCCGTTCTCTGAAAAACAAAGAAATCAAAAAAATTATTTTGAGCCGTCCAGCTGTAGAGGCAGGAGAAAAACTCGGATTTTTACCCGGTGATATGAAAGATAAGATTGACCCTTATCTACAACCACTATATGACGCATTACAAGATATGATTCCCGCCGCCAAGCTAAAAGAATATATGGAACTGAATGTGATTCAAATTGCCCCATTGGCATTTATGCGCGGACGCACCTTGAATGACGCTGTAGTGATATTGGACGAGGCTCAAAATACCACCACCCAGCAAATTAAAATGTTCCTCACTCGTATGGGGATGAACACCAAAATGATTGTAACAGGTGACATGACACAGATAGACTTACCATCTTCACAAACTTCGGGATTGATACAAGCACTAAAAATTCTGAAAGGCGTGAAAGGAATCAGTTTCATCGAACTCAACAAGAAGGACATTGTACGGCACAAACTGGTTACCCGCATTGTGGAAGCATACGAGAAGTTTGAAGAAAAACAGAAAACCCTTCATTCATGCCATTCTGGACGAAGTGAAAAATCTGAAAACATAAAACGAATTTATTGATTTTAATTATAAATAAAGACATGAGTAAAGCATTAACAAGAACAGACTTTAACTTTCCGGGACAGAAAAGTGTGTACCACGGCAAAGTGCGTGATGTATACAACATCAATGACGAAAAGTTAGTAAT
>NZ_JBCOCI010000025.1:44956-55048 GCF_040929485.1 Phocaeicola sp. RTP21198st1_B8_RTP21198_201120
GACGAAAAGTTAGTAATGGTAGCTACCGACCGTATCTCCGCATTCGACGTAGTTCTGCCTGAAGGTATTCCCTACAAAGGACAAATGCTGAACCAGATTGCAGCCAAATTTCTGGATGCAACTACTGACATCTGCCCCAACTGGAAAATGGCGACCCCAGATCCTATGGTTACCGTAGGAGTTATGTGTCAAGGTTTTCCTGTGGAAATGATTGTCCGTGGTTACCTGTGCGGTAGCGCATGGCGTGCTTACAAAAACGGCGTTCGCGAAATCTGTGGTGTACAACTTCCCGAAGGAATGAAAGAAAACCAGAAATTTCCCGAACCAATCATTACTCCAACCACTAAAGCCGAAATGGGCCTGCATGACGAAGACATCTCTAAGGAAGAAATTCTGAAACAAGGTCTGGCTACTCCCGAAGAATACGAAATATTGGAAAAATATACATTGGCTCTGTTCAAACGCGGTACTGAAATCGCTGCAGAACGCGGACTGATCCTGGTAGATACCAAATACGAATTCGGTAAACACAACGGCACTATTTACCTGATGGATGAGATCCACACTCCGGATTCAAGCCGTTACTTCTATTTGGAAGGTTATGAAGAACGCTTTGCAAAAGGCGAACCTCAAAAACAACTTTCTAAAGAATTCGTACGCGAATGGTTGATGGAAAATGGTTTCCAAGGCAAAGAAGGACAACAAGTTCCCGAAATGACTCCGGAAATCGTAAATTCTATCAGCGAACGCTACATGGAACTGTTCGAGCACATCACCGGCGAAAAATTTGTGAAAGCAGACACTGAAAACATCGCCGCACGTATAGAAAAGAACGTAACCGAATACTTGAAATAAATAAAAATGAAAAATTAAAGATTAAAAGACAAGTACAGGAATCCAAAAATCCTCCACCCTCTCCTTTTAATCTTTAATTTTCAATTTTAATTAAACATGAACTACCCACAAGAAAAAATCAAGCCCTACAACGCTGACGAAAAGAAAAGCGTCCAAGTAGAGAAAATGTTCGACAACATTGCCCCTGCTTACGACCAGTTGAATCATGCCCTTTCATGGAATATTGACAAAAGCTGGCGCCGCAAAGCCATTAACTGGCTGAAACCTTTTCACCCGCAATACATAATGGATGTAGCCACCGGAACGGGCGATTTTGCCATTCAAGCCTGTCAGACACTTCACCCCCAAGAGCTGATAGGTACCGATATATCCGAAGGCATGATGAATGTGGGACGTGAAAAAGTAAAAGCCGCCGGACTGGACAGCCGTATCTCCTTTGCTAAAGAAGACTGTACAGCACTTACCTTTCCCGACAAACGCTTTGACGCTATTACCGTAGCATTCGGTGTACGCAATTTCGAGGACCTTGACAAAGGACTCCGCGAAATGCACCGCGTACTGAAAGACAACGGAAAACTAGTCATTTTGGAACTCTCTGAACCCGACTGGTTTCCCATGAAACAGCTATATGCTGTCTATTCTAAAATAGTCATCCCCACTTTGGGCAAGCTACTCTCTAAAGACCGTAGTGCCTACACTTACCTGCCGCAATCCATCAAAGCCTTTCCACAAGGCGAAATAATGACAGACATTATCCGTAAAGCCGGATTCAATCAGGTGAGTTTCAAACGGTTGACGCTAGGTATCTGTACGCTTTATTTAGCAACGAAATAATTTAAAGTATAGAGTTTTATGAAAAAATATGGTTTGATAGGTTATCCGTTAGGACACTCGTTCTCAAAGAACTTTTTCAATGAAAAGTTTCATTCGGAAAACATTGATGCCGAATATGTAAACTTTGAAATCCCATCCATCAAAGAACTGCCTTCTGTGTTATTGGCTAATCCTGATTTAGTAGGGTTCAATGTCACTATACCTTATAAAGAACAAGTCATCTCTTATTTGGACGAACTGGATAAAGATGCGGCAGCCATCGGAGCCGTCAATGTAATCAAAATTGTCCGCCAAAAAGGTAAGACCAAGCTAATAGGCTATAATTCCGATGTGATTGGTTTCACTCAATCTATCGACCCCTTGTTGGAACCCCAGCACAAAAAAGCTCTGATTCTAGGAACAGGAGGTGCCTCGAAAGCAATTGCCTACGGACTGAAAAAATTAGGTTTGGAATGCAAATTCGTATCACGAAACCTGCGTGAAGAAATGCTGACTTACGATCAGCTCACTCCCGAAATCATGGATGAGTATAAAGTAATTGTTAACTGCACTCCTGTAGGTATGTATCCCCGTGCCGATGAATATCCCAATATTCCATACCAATATCTCACACCCAACCATTTGCTTTATGATTTGTTATATAATCCTGACACTACTCTTTTTATGAAAAAGGGGGCAGACAAAGGGGCAATTACCAAAAACGGTTTAGAAATGCTCTTATTGCAAGCCTTTGGTGCATGGGATATATGGAACAAATAGATAAGGTATGAAAAGAAAAAAAATGATTATTGGAACGAGTTGTATATTCGTTCTGCTTATTATAGTCCTACTTGGAGCCAGTCAATATATGCTGGACTATTCCTTACGCCCTAAAAACAGGGGAAAGAATTTAGAAAGTTCCTGGCAATATATGTTTAAGACTTACTCCTATCTAAAACCATGGATAGATAGTCTGAAACAGAACCAAGCACTGAAAGATACCTTTATCTATTCTCCCGACCACGTAAAACTGCATGCTTACTATGTGGCTTCCAGCCGCCCGACAGCCAAAACCGCAGTTATAGTACACGGGTATACAGACAATGCCATCCGCATGATGATGATAGGTTATCTATACAATAAAAAATTGGATTTCAACATCCTCCTACCTGATTTGCGCAATACTGGTCTGAGCGGTGGAAATGCCATACAAATGGGATGGTTAGACCGCAAAGATGTAACACAATGGATGGAGGTTGCCAATCGAATTTACGGTGACAGTACCAGCATGGTAGTACATGGAATCTCGATGGGTGCAGCCACCACTATGATGGTTTCAGGCGAACCGCAACCCGACTATGTGAAATGTTTTGTCGAGGACTGCGGATATACCAGCGTATGGGATCAATTTTCCAAAGAATTGAAAGAACAATTCGGCTTGCCTCAATTCCCGTTAATGTACACTGCCGACTGGTTATGCCAGCTGGAATATGGATGGGGATTCAAAGAAGCATCCGCATTGAAACAGGTAGCCCGATGCCATCTGCCCATGTTCTTTATCCATGGTGATAAAGATGACTACGTACCCACATGGATGGTGTACCAATTGTATGAGGCAAAACCTCAGCCCAAAGCATTATGGATAGTTCCGGAAGCAGACCATGCACACTCCTATCTGTTCAATACCGAAGAATATACCCAAAAAGTAAAAGCATTTGTAGACAAATACATCCAATGAGAAAATTGACATTTTTACTTACTTTTTTCATGCTCCTTGGCTCCGTCCACCTTCAAGCCAAAGAATATGCCATAAAAGACATACCGATGGTACATTTGCAAAACCGTACCCGCTACGTCAGCAATCCCGACGGTATCCTTTCATCAACCGCTGTCACCACTATGGACAGCATCCTCTACGCTTTAGAGCAAAAAACAGGTATACAAACATTAGTGGTAGCGGTAACAGGCATAGAGGGAGGTGATTGTTTTGATTTCGCCCACCGGCTGGGACAGGAAACGGGCGTAGGACAAAAAGAACGTGACAATGGGCTGGTCATCTTGCTTTCCACCGACGAGCGGTGTGTGCAGTTCGCTACTGGATATGGTCTTGAAGGGATATTGCCGGATGCCATCTGCAAACGGATTCAGAACCGCTATATGCTGCCCTATTTCAAGGACAATAACTGGAACGCAGGAATGGTAGCAGGAATACGGGCCGTAAACGGCTATCTGGACGGTTCCATGGAAAATATAAACAATGACGAAAGCGAAGATGATCCTTTGGAATTCATCATCATCTTTTTTGTGATTTTCGGAGGATTTATTGGCATCGGATTATATGCAAACTGGCGTAAAACACGCTGCCCCCATTGCAAAAAACACAAATTGCAACGTCTTTCTTCCAAAGTTATAGACCGAAGTAACGGAACAAAGACTGAAGAAGTAGTATATAAATGCAGAAATTGCGGACATATCCTCAGACGGAAAGAACGGTCGAGAGATGAGAATTACAAAGGTCCCCGAGGAGGAGGTCCGTTCATAGGCGGAATGGGAGGAGGATTTTTTGGTGGCCACGGTGGAAGTGGCGGCGGATTTAGCGGAGGAAGTTTCGGAGGTGGAAGCTTTGGAGGCGGAGGAGCCGGAAGCCGTTTTTAAGAACAAGAATATTCATAATTTTAATAGTATATACATATGAAAAAGTCAACGATTATTGTAATAGTAGTCATTGTATTAATTGCCATTTGGGGAATAACCTCTTATAATGGTATGGTAAAAATGGATGAATCTGTCAGCACAGCGTGGAGCAATGTAGAAAACCAGTACCAACGCCGTTCTGATTTAATCCCCAACTTGGTAAATACAGTAAAGGGATACGCCTCACACGAAAAAGAAACTTTTCAAGCTGTAGTAGACGCCCGTAGCAAAGCCACTCAAATGCAGATCAGCGCCGATGACCTGACTCCCGAAAAAATGCAGGCCTATCAAAAGGCACAAGGCGAAGTAGGTAGTGCGTTGAGCCGCCTGCTCGCTATCACCGAAGCTTATCCCGACTTGAAAGCCAATGAGAACTTCAAAGAGTTGCAAGCACAACTGGAAGGTACAGAAAACCGAATCAGTGTAGAACGCAAAAGATTCAATGACACAGCACGCGCATATAACACAGCTATCCGCACTTTTCCCCGCAATTTGCTTGCAGGTATGTTCGGATTTGACAAACGCCCATATTTTGAATCTGAAGAAGGAGCTGATAAAGCACCTAAAGTAGAATTCTAACTTTTACAAGTCCCTGTTTCCAATCTTAAGAAACAGCTTTCGGGTACGGATTGTAGAAACCATGCAGTTTTTTTATGCCAAACTGTAAAAATCATACAATCCGTACCCTATTTTTATCCATCTCACTAATTTTTCAACAACAATCAAGCATATTATCCCTAAAATCATTATCTTTACGGAAAGAAACTTTTAAAACTACAAGCAATATGTTCAATTCATTTGGTAATATTTTCCGGTTAACCAGTTTCGGTGAATCCCATGGACCGGGAGTAGGCGGCGTCATTGACGGCTTCCCTGCCGGTATTAAGGTTGATATGGATTTCGTTCAGCAGGAACTGAACCGCCGCCGTCCCGGACAGTCATTACTTACCACCAGCCGCAAGGAGCCTGATACAGTGGAATTCCTTTCAGGTATATTCGAAGGCAAGTCCACCGGTTGCCCCATCGGATTTGTGGTATGGAACAAGAACCAACATTCAAACGACTACGAGAATATCAAGAATCTGTTCCGCCCTTCACACGCAGATTATACTTATATGCAAAAATACGGAATCCGTGATTACCGTGGCGGGGGACGTTCATCAGCACGAGAAACCATTTCGCGCGTAGTAGCAGGAGCTTTAGCCAAATTAGCATTGAAACAACTAGGAATCAGTGTCACAGCTTATACCTCACAAGTAGGATCTGTCAAACTTGATAAAGATTACAAAAGCTATAACCTCGAATTGATAGAAACAAACGATGTGCGTTGTCCCGATCCGGGGAAAGCCAAGGAAATGGCAGAGCTTATCTGGAAAATCAAAGGAGAAGGCGATACAATAGGTGGTGTAGTGAGTTGCCTCATCAAAGGATGCCCTATCGGATTAGGCCAACCCGTATTCGGGAAGTTACATGCCGCACTAGGAAATGCCATGTTAAGTATCAATGCCGTAAAAGGTTTCTCTTATGGACAAGGTTTTGACTCCATGGAACTAAAAGGCAGCGAGCAGAATGATGTATTTTATAATAATAATGGAAGAGTAGAAACAAAAAGTAATTATTCCGGAGGAATACAAGGAGGCATCAGCAACGGACAAGACATTTACTTCCGTGTGGCATTCAAACCAGTTGCCACAATTCTGATGGAGCAACATACTGTAAATATCAACGGCACAGACACGACCATGAAAGCCAAAGGACGTCATGACGCCTGCGTGCTGCCGCGTGCCGTCCCCATTGTAGAAGCCATGGCTGCCATGACCATTTTGGATTATTATCTGATAGACAGGACTACACAACTATAAGAATCATTCAATTATGGAAATAAAACAATACATTAAAGAAAATGAAGCGCGCTTCATGGAGGAACTTTTCAGCCTCATCCGCATTCCCAGCATCAGTGCTTTACCCGAACATAAAGACGATATGCTGGCCTGTGCCTTACGTTGGAAAGAACTTTTGTTGGCAGCCGGAGCAGATGAAGCCATAGTAATGCCCTCACAAGGCAATCCATTGGTATTTGCACAAAAGCATGTAAGCAATGATGCTCCTACCCTATTGATTTATGCCCACTATGACGTAATGCCTGCCGAGCCGTTGGGCCTTTGGAAAAGCCAACCTTTTGAACCTGAAATTCGCGACGGACACATTTGGGCACGTGGCGCTGACGATGATAAAGGACAAGCTATGATCCAAGTAAAAGCATTCGAATACGTAGTAAAAAACGGACTGCTGAAACACAATGTGAAATTTATTTTCGAAGGTGAAGAAGAAATAGGTTCTCCCAGTCTGAATACCTTCATCAAGGAACATAAGGAATTGCTGAAAGCCGATGTAATTCTAGTTTCGGATACCAGTATGCTAGGCGCGGACCTTCCCTCTCTGACTACAGGTTTACGAGGTCTGGCTTATTGGGAAATAGAAGTGACCGGTCCGAACCGTGACCTTCATTCCGGACACTTCGGCGGAGCGGTAGCTAATCCTATCAATACCCTGTGCAGTATGTTAGCCCAAGTCATTGGCGAAGACGGACACATCACTATCCCCCATTTTTATGACGATGTAGAGAAAGTACCGGCTGCCGAACGTGAGATGATTGCACAAATTCCTTTCGATGAAAAAAAATATATGGAAGCCATTGGCGTAAAAGCACTGAAAGGTGAAAAAGGATATTCCACTTTAGAACGTAATAGCTGCCGTCCCTCTTTTGATATTTGTGGTATCTGGGGCGGATATACAGGTGAAGGTTCAAAAACCGTACTTCCCTCAAAAGCATATGCCAAGGTATCGTGCCGACTGGTTCCACATCAAAACC
This sequence comes from Phocaeicola sp. RTP21198st1_B8_RTP21198_201120, assembly GCF_040929485.1. NCBI lineage: Bacteria > Pseudomonadati > Bacteroidota > Bacteroidia > Bacteroidales > Bacteroidaceae > Phocaeicola > Phocaeicola sp. RTP21198st1_B8_RTP21198_201120. Next base: position 52,191 of record NZ_JBCOCI010000025.1, read on the forward strand.
ACGCAGTTATTTCCCAATTGTTTGTGGACTATATCCAGTCTATCGCTCCGGAATATGTACAAGTAAAAGTAACCCCGATGCACGGGGGCGAAGGATATGTATGCCCCATCACCTTGCCCGCCTATCAGGCTGCCGAAAAAGGCTTTGCTAAAGCATTCGGGAAAAAACCACTTGCCGTACGCCGTGGAGGAAGTATTCCTATCATCAGTGATTTTGAACAAATCTTAGGTATAAAGACCGTTCTCATGGGATTCGGGTTGGAAAGTGATGCCATCCATTCGCCTAATGAAAACTTCTCTCTGGATATATTCCGTAAAGGAATTGAAGCTGTGGTAGAATTCCATCTCAATTATTAATCAATAATAAAAATGAATGCGGCAACAATCTTTAAAACTCTGACAACTGTTACTCTTTCAATAACATTACTAATGACAGGAGGTTGTAACAATATGGAAACAAAAAAAGAAGAAACAGGAAAAAACACGGCTATAGAAAATATCTTTGCCCGAAAGAGCGTCCGTGCCTATACATCCCAACCGATAGAAAAAGAGAAAATGGACTTATTAGTAAAAGCTGCTATGGCTGCACCGACAGCAGTAAACAAGCAGCCTTGGGCTTTCGTGGTAGTGGATGACCGTACAGTATTAGATAAACTAGCCGCCGAACTGCCTTATGCCAAGATGACGGCACAGGCTCCACTAGCCATCGTGGTTTGTGGTGATTTAAGCAAAGCTCTGAACGGAGAAAAAGACCGGTACTGGATGCTAGATTGCTCCGCCGCATCCGAAAATTTGTTACTGGCAGCAGAGTCAATGGGGTTGGGAGCGGTATGGACTGCGGTCTATCCGGAGAACGACCGCATTGCAAAGGTAAGGTCAGTCTTATCTTTACCAGACCATATCATTCCTTTCAATTTGATTCCAGTGGGTTATCCACAACATCGGGAAGAATCTAAAGATAAATTCAAGACCGAAAATATCCATTATAATAAATGGTAAACAAAGGTCTAGAAATATAAATTAAGTCGGCTGGTTTAATATAAATCAGCCGACAATCTCTTTCCATTCATTCATAGTTAATTTTCCTCAATCTCTATCAGCCTCATCAAGTTTCTTTTTGGTCTTTTCTATCTTGTTTTTAGCTTTATCCAAAGTTTCCCCAACCTCATCAGCTTTATCCTCAATCTGATCCTTGGCATCATCCATCACGTCTTCAACCGATTCTTTGGCTTTTTCTATACGCTCCTCAAATTTATCCTTTCCTTTCTTTTCACCACAAGATGTAACAGCAAACATCGTCATGCACACTAACACTGCAAATAATTGTCTTTTCATACTTTTTCTATTTGATTATAAACTTGATTTTAAACTATGTTCAAATATAAGCATATACCCTATTTCTTACAAATTCAATCTGTTCTTTGCTATATATAAAGTCTAAATCCGACAGGAAAAAGAACTTATCCCATCAAAAAAGCCACCATAGCAAGGTGGCTTTCAATATATTAATAAAACATTCTATATTACCTGTCAAAAACTACTTTGTAGCAGGAGCTGTTTTAGCAGGAGCCGTCTTTATATTAATAAGAATACTATTTTCAACTCCTTCTTTGGTTACATATACTATTCTGTATGCCTTTACCCCTTCTTCTTTTAGAGAAAGAGAAGCACTTTTAAGAGTCGATTCGGGATATTTTTTAGCTATGGCATCTTTAACAGATTGAGGAACCTCTTTCAGGTCTATGTTTTTAAATCCGTCTTCCACAGTAACTGTATCATTCTTTACTTTCATGGTATCATCAGCCATGACAAAAGTTCCTACACCAAAAAGGAATACAAGTGATAAAAATATCTTTTTCATAATGGTTAAATTTAAATGTTTACCTACCGACAGATATCATAAAAGACAAGAAAAATATACATCATATTCAGTCATTTTCCTCCATTAGAATATCTTCGTTAAGTAAGAATACTAAATTAAGAAAACTATATTGAGAACTAAATTATTAAGAAAAGAAGTACATACCAAATATATAAACTAAAGTTTGTGGAAATAAACATTCTTTAATCCACACCAGCTTATGCTTTCACAGCCCTATCTATTCCAACTTTCCTAGCCATTAAGTAAAAAAGCTTCTGTAGAGATAGTTGTACAAACGTTTGGCATAATGCCGCAAAATACGTACTTTTGCGACTCATTTATAAAATACTATTTGAATGAAAGCACTAAAAGAACGCATTTTACGGGACGGAAAATGTTTCGAAGGAGGAATACTGAAAGTAGACAATTTCATCAATCACCAAATGGATCCTATCCTCATGAAATCCATTGCTGTAGAATTTGTACGCCGTTTTGCCTCTACCAATATCAATAAAGTTATGACCATCGAAGCCAGTGGTATAGCTCCCGCCATCATGGTAGGCTACTTACTGGAACTTCCTGTTGTCTTCGCCAAGAAAAAGAAACCCGTCACAATGGAAAATATGCTCACCACCAGTGTATATTCATTTACTAAAGACCGTTCTTATGATGTATGCGTCAGCAAAGATTTCCTGTCCAAAGGAGACCGTGTTCTTTTTATTGACGACTTTCTCGCCAACGGCAATGCAGCCAAGGGGATCATCGATTTGGTAGAAAAAGCCGGGGCCGAACTATCCGGAATGGGATTCATCATCGAAAAAGCATTCCAACATGGCGGAGATTATTTGCGTAATGCAGGTATCCGCGTAGAGTCATTGGCCATCATTGAAAGTCTGGACAATTGTGAAATCAAAATAAGATAATCCCATGCAGGAATCTCAAACCGCCCAATCCAATACCGGACTGATTTACGGATTGAACGACCGCCCTCCTGCACG
>NZ_JBCOCI010000026.1:0-54660 GCF_040929485.1 Phocaeicola sp. RTP21198st1_B8_RTP21198_201120
CTGCAAATTCAGTAATGAGAGGACGTGTAAACGCAATAAGGACGTTCAAGGGCTTAGTTGCGGATTTGAGGATGAAAGCGCTTAATCGAAAAATAATTCAAAAAAAACAGTTTTTGGTTTAGGAACTTTGGATCTTGGTTAGACTTATTATAAAAGGACATTATGATAAATTCAGATACCCAAATAGATGAAGCGCTTTTACTCCGTTATTTTGAAGGAGAAGTGACTCTAAGTGAGAAAGAAGAGATTGAAAAATGGATTATCTCTTCCGAAGCAAATAAAAAGCTGGCCAAGCAGATTTATTATCTTTCTTTTGCCACAAAAACAATGGATACCTTAAAACGGACTGATGCACGGGCTGCTTTGAAGGAAGTCAGAGGCAGGATAAGAAGGGAACGACAGCTACAATGGGGGCGATGGGCACAGCGTGCCGCTGCTATTCTTGCCATACCTTTGCTACTGTCTACTTTGTATTTATGGATGAATGGTAATGAGCAGAATAAAGTGAATTTTATAGAGATTCGTACTAATCCGGGAATGATAACTTCTACTATTTTGCCGGATGGAACTCATGTAATTCTTAATTCCAATTCAACTATTGTTTACCCTTCTCACTTTGACGAAAAAAGTCGTAATGTCCAATTGAATGGCGAAGCCTACTTTGAGGTAACAAAGAATTCCCGTCAGCCTTTTATGGTCCGAACGCCGCAGAAAGCTGTTGTAAAAGTTTATGGTACCCAATTTAATGTGGAAGCCTATGCTGATGATAAAACAATAACTGCAACTTTGGTGGAAGGAAGCATTGCCATGGCGTATGAAAATAAGAAAAGTAATTGGACGGAACAGGAAATTCAGCCGGGACAGGAAATTGTTTATACTGCTGCACAGCAACAAATAAAAATTGATCAGGCAGATGTAGAGGTTATCACTTCTTGGAAAGACGGAAAACTTATTTTTCGTGATACTCCATTTAAGGAAGTTCTTAAAATGCTATCTAAACGTTTTGATGTGGATTTCGTAGTAAAGAATCCCAAATGTTTTGAAGCCTCTTTTACCGGTGTACTTGAGAAACAACGCTTGGGACGAATTCTGGAATATATCAGCGTATCTTCAAATATAAAATTTAAGTATGCAGAAAGTAATAATATTCATCAAGAAAAACAGAAAATAGAAGTTTATTAATCTTTTAAAAATAACAAGCTATGTTGAAACATCCTACGTAAAACAATCTACAGAAAAAACACACTACTTTTTATCTGTAATCAAATTATGAAGTTAAAATTAAATCTATTTACGAAAATGAAGAAACCAGTATGTAAACTGCCTTTGTCGCTGAAAATAACTATTTTTGTTCTTTTCAGTTTTGCCAGCTTGTTATATGCTAGCAATAATTATGCACAGAGAACCATGTTGAACATCAGTTCTCAGACTCGGACGGTCTCTGAAGTCCTGACCGAAATTGAAAAACAGACGGATTTCACCTTTTTCTATAATAATAAGCAGGTCGATTTGAAACGTAAAGTAACCTTGAATGTCAAGAATGAGAATGTTTTTTCAGTCTTAAAGAAGCTTTTCTCCGGAACAAATACGACCTATAAAGTCTTGGATAAGAATATTATTCTTTCTGAAAAGTCTGCCATTTCTTCCGCAACGAAAGAGGTAGCCATCGTACAACAGGTAGGTCGTAGCGTAAAGGGCGTGGTGGTTGATGATAAAGGAGAGCCTGTAATAGGTGCTACGGTGATGGTCAAAGGTTCTACTAATGGAACTATTACGGATTTTGATGGAAATTTTATATTGAATGATGTCTCAAGTAATGCTTCTTTGATTGTCAGTTATGTGGGGTATGTAACTGAAACAATAAGTGTAAATGGAAAATCTTCTTTCAAAATTGTGATGAAAGAGGATGCTAAAACCCTTGAAGAAGTGGTTGTTATAGGATATGGAGTAGTGAAAAAACGTGATTTGACCGGTTCTTCTGTTTCAGTTACCGGTGCAGATTTAGCGGAAGTTCCTGTTACTAATGCGGCTCAAGCGCTAGCAGGAAAAGCTGCCGGAGTGAATATTGTTTCACAGAACGGAGCTCCTGGGGCTGAAGTGAATATTACCGTTCGTGGAGGTACTTCCATTACTCAGTCTACTACACCTATCTATATTATTGATGGCTTCCAGTCGGAAGATGGTTTGAAGAATATTGATGTAAATGACATTAAGACTATTGATATTTTAAAAGATGCTTCGACAACAGCTATTTATGGAGCGCGTGGATCAAATGGTGTGGTTCTTATTACGACCAAAAGTGGAAGTAGTGGCAAGACAACTGTGAATTACAATGGCTATGTATCTGTGGATTGGTTGGGCAAGAAACTGGATTTGCTCAATCTTGAACAGTATGCCAAATATCAGTATGAATGGTGGACTCTTGCCGGAGAAATGAACCAGTATGCACGTATGTTTGGAGGGGATTATACGGATGATGGATTTTATACGGGAGCATGGTCTGATATAGAGCAAACTTATGGCGGACGTTCCGGAATAGACTGGCAAGATAAGATTTTTGGTGGAAGTGCTCTTACTCAAAGCCATAATCTATCTCTTTCTACCGGAACGGAAAAAACTCAAGTATTGGTAAGCTACAATAATATGTCGCAAGACGGTATCGTAAAAAATCACGGATATTACCGTAATACGATTCGTACTAAAGTAAATTCCCAGCTATGGAAAAATGTACGTTTTGATATGAATTCTTCTTTTAATTACGCCAAAACATTAGGTGGAGGTTCTTATTCCGGATTAAAACAAGCTATTTTGCGTCCTGAAACTGGCGGAATCCTGTTTACTGATGATCAGCTTATTAATGAAGAGTTAAATACCGAATTCCGTACTTTCAGTAACGAATATGATGTGTATAACCCATTGATAACCAACGATGCTATAATAAATAGAAAACTTAGTCGTATTTTTAGTGTTAATGCCGGTGTGGACATTGATTTCTTGAAGGATTTTACATTCCGTACAGCTGGTAGTTATAATTGGGCCCAAATCAAAACAACTAATTTCGATGATGGTCGTACGGCCAATGCTCAACTCAAAGGCGGACCTTATGGCAGTATTGATAATAAGGAACGATATGCTTATCAATGGACTAATACATTGAATTGGAAACATACGTTTGAGAAGCATGATTTGGGCGTTTTGTTAGGACACGAATTATATTATACAAATACATCTGGTACAGAAACTGCCTATAAGGCATTTCCCGATACTAATTTCGGTCTTAATGATATTAGTATGGCCACTCCCGATACATGGAAGTCTTCTTTAGAAGAAAATGCTTTGTTGTCTTTTTTCGGTCGTCTCAATTATACTTTTAATGACCGCTATCTTTTTACAGCAACCTTACGTGCAGACGGTTCTTCTAAATTTGCCGAGGGTAATCGTTGGGGCTATTTTCCTTCAGCAGCGGCAGCTTGGCGCGTTTCTGAAGAAGGATTCTGGAAAGATAATGCTATCGGAAATGTTGTCAATAATTTCAAATTGAGAGTAGGTTATGGAACTACCGGTAATTGTAATATTGATAATTATATGTATGCTACTGCCTATAATGCTACGGTATATCCTGTGGGCAATCAGGAAACGGCGGCTTTGGCACCTGGCAGCACAGTAGGTAATAATAACTTAAAATGGGAGAAAACCGTTTCTACGAATATCGGACTGGACTTGGGTTTGTGGGGAAACAGAGTTAACCTGACATTGGACTGGTATAACAATAAGAGCGATGATTTGCTTATGAAAGTGGCTATCCCGACATCAACCGGTTATACGCACCAATATCAGAATATCGGTTCTATCCGTAATCGCGGTCTTGAGATAGCTATAAGCAGTACGAACATCCGCAACAAACATTTTACTTGGACTACCGATTTCAATATCTCCTTCAATCGTTCCAAGGTCTTGAGAATAGACGGTGAGAATGAATATTATCAGACTAGCGTCAGTGGTGGTACCAATTCTTCTGTTCTATACCGTGCCATCGTAGGTCATTCTTTAGGTGAGATGTATGGGTATAAGACCAATGGAGTTTATACTACCGACGATTTTGTGCAGAATGGTGATAAATATGTTTTGAAAGATGGTGTTATTTATCAGAAAGGATCTGTAAAAACTCAATATAAACCGGGTGATATCAAGTATGTAAATACTACGGGGCAGACGGATGACAAGGGGACACCTGTTTATAATTCTGATGATATGACAGTCATCGGGAATGCTAATCCGGATTTTACCGGAGGTTTTAAAAATACTTTTTCTTATAAGGGCTTTGATCTTTCTGTATTTATGGTATTCTCTTATGGTAATGATATTTTTAATATGTCTACCCAGCGTTTTGTCGGTCCATACCAACCGTACCAAAATATGCTTGCGGATGCTGCCAATCGTTTCACTCTGCTGGATCCCCGTACTGGAAAAGAAGCTATGGACCTCAACCGTATAGCTGAGCTTAATCCTAATCAGCATGATCCGAACATTCTGTGGAGTATTCATAATGACAACCGCGCAGCTATTACTACTCCGCTTGATCGTTTTGTGGAAGATGGTTCTTATCTTCGCATAAGCACTATTACTTTAGGTTATACTTTCCCGAAAAAGTGGTTAAGTAAAGCTTTTATCAGTAATTTGCGTCTATATTGTACATTGAATAATCCATTCACTATTACGAATTATTCAGGTTATGATCCCGAAGTTTCTAAGGAAAGTTCTATTTTAACTCCGGGTATTGATGATTCTTCTTATCCACGTTCCAAAGGATTTGTATTTGGCATTAATCTTTCATTATAATAATAGGAGAGTTGTATTATGAAGAAAATAGTATATTATATAGCTGTTGCCTTTTTGGCGATCAATTTCAGTTCTTGTTCTGACTTTCTGGATCTTCCTTCTAAATCGAAGACAGACAGTGAAAGTGTTTTCTCTTCCATTGATAAAGCTGAGATGGCTGTTCTTGCTTGTTACACAGGTGTCTGGATGCAGGATGCTTGGTATAAGGCTCAGAATGGAACAGATGAAATGTGGTCTACTGAGAGTAATTCGAATGCTAATAATTATGCGGCCAATTATGTGCTCAATGATCAAAGTTGTCCCACAGGCATTTATACTACCTCTTATTCCAGCATTGAGCGTTGTAATTCATGCTTGAAAGGATTACGTGCAATGAGCCTTTCGGGAGAGGACGAGAGAAAGTGTCACATTTATATAGCTGAATGTCTGGCTGTTCGGGCTACTTGTTTTCTGAATTTGATTCGTTATTTTGGGGATGTACCTTATTCTACTGTTCCTGTATTGGATATGACGACTTTTTCTTCTTCCCGTGTTGATCGGGATGAGATTTATGATGGCATTATTGCCGATTTGCAAGAAGCTGTCGAAGTACTTCCTTGGTATAGTGAAGGATTTTTCTCTACTCCTGAGCGGATTTCCAAGAATGCTGCTTATGGATTATTGGCCCGTACAGCTCTTTATGCAGCAGGTTATGCTTTGCATTGGGATCTGAATACTTATGATAAATCTACTCTTCAGATGCGCCGTCCTTTGGATGAATCGCGTGTAAGAAAATTATATACCATTGCTGATGAAGCTTGTAAAGCAGTGATTAGTAAAGGTGAAAACAGTTTGCTTTCTAAATATGAGGATGTGTTTAGAGCCTTGAACGAGGGTGGCGTTTATAACCCTGAAGAGGTAATGTTTGAATATGCTGAGTTTGGCAATACAACCAATGGTCGTGTGGGATATACAAATGGACTTTGCATTCATGCTTCCAATGCCCTTTATGGTAAAACATTGCCTTTGCAACTGATTCATCCTACCTTTTATCTTTCTTTTGCCGATGATGATACCCGTCGGGATGTTACAGTGGGCAATTACAGTATTGATGCGGCTGGTAACGATATTGCTGTGCCTTATGGCGCTTTGAATTTGGGAAAATGGCGCTGCAATTGGAAAGCCGGTCCCCGTACGGCCACTTTGAAAACGGATGTCAATTGGCCTATACTTCGTTATTCGGATGTATTGTTAATGTACGCAGAAGCTGAAAATTACTTGAACAATGGGCCCACGGAAGCAGCTAAGGCAGCTTATGAACAAGTTCGTCTGCGTGCTTTTGCAGGAGATGCCTCTCGTATAGGTACCACACCCTCTACTTATGATACTTTTTTTAAAGCGATTGTGAAGGAACGTGCCTTTGAATTAGCTACAGAAGGATGGCGGCGTACTGATCTTATCCGGTGGAACTTGTTGGCTGAAACTTTGGCTGAAACAAAAGCAAATACCGAGAAACTGGCTATGCGTGAGGTTCCTTATAATGAGGTGAAGACTTATCGGGCATATAAAGAAGCAACTTCTACATCTTGGAAGGATCCTTTGGTAGGTCTTACTTATATAGATTTCGATCATCAGCCCACAGAAACGGAAATGAGTGAACTGGTTGCCCGGTATGGAGGCACTTGGAATTGGGTAAATATGTTTATTACTCCCAATATTGCAGGAGAAACTAATTCCGGTATAGCCGGACAATCCAAGATATTGGGTTATAAAGAAAACAATAACACGTTGCCCGCCTGGATTACCGAGTTATATCGTGGGTTTATCAAGAATCAGGCTGAACTTTATACTTTGAGCACCACAGCCATTATTGATGTTAATCCTGGGTTAACCGGTCAACAACATCCTGCTTATTAATCAATAAATTATAAACATTTCTATATAGGAAGGGGGAAGAATAGTGATGATTTTTTGTTTCTTTTCTCTTCCTATCTTATAAAAAAAACAGTATGAAAATGATATGTATGGCGGTAATGCTTTTCATTACTTTGTTGTCTGCTGGAGCACAGAAAAACATTCCGGCCTCTGATATAAAAGTGGCTATGATGAAAGCTACACGTTTCATGGTAGAGAAGGTCAGCAACCGTGGTGGCTATTTATGGAATTACAGTCCTGATTTCTCCCGTTGTTGGGGGGAACTGGAAGCTAAACCAAGTATGATATGGATAGAAGCTGGTACACCTGCTATGGGAAATGTATTTTTGAATGCTTATCAATTGACTGGAGAATCTTATTACCTGAAAGCGGCACAAGCAGCGGCAGATGCTCTTATCTGGGGACAGCATTCAAGTGGGGGATGGCCTTATATGTTGGACTTTTCCGGAGAAACTTCGCTTAAGCAATGGTATTCCAAAGTACAGAAAGGATATATTCATTGTGCTCAGGAACATGCTCATTATTATGGAAATTGTACTTATGATGATGCGGCTACCTACGATAGTGGAATGTTCCTTTTGCGTATGTATTTACTGACTCTGGATCCGAAGTATAAATATCCGGTAGAAAGGTGTCTTGATTTTGTTTTGGAGAGTCAGTATCCTATTGGTGGGTGGCCGCAGCGCTATCCTCTCCATTATGAATATGTGAAAGGTGATAAGGAAGACTATACTTCGTTTATTACCATTAATGATGGAGTTCATACTAACAATATTAATTTTTTATTGGCTTGTTACACTTTATTAGGTGAAACTCGGGCATTGGAGCCTCTTCAGCGGGCTATGACTTGTGTCTTGGCTTTGCAGGGAGGAAAGCCTCAGGCAGGTTGGGCTATGCAGCATAAGTTGGATCTCAATTACTCTCCAGGTCATGCCCGTGATTTTGAACCGGCAGGTTATGCGGCTACAGCTACTGCCGAGATGTGTCGCAACTTGATGCGTTTTTATCGTTGGACTGGGGATACTAAATATTTAGCCCGTATTCCGGATGCATTTGAATTTCTAGAATCTATCCGATATAACGACGCGCAAATGAAACAATTGGGTAAGTCTGTAAAACCGGGACAGATATTGTGTCCTACTTTTGTAGAAGTAGGCACTAACAGACCTCTTTACCTTCATAATGATCCAGATCATTATTGGGTGGATTATGATTATCATGGACTCATAACTCATTATAGCTCTACGCGGGCTATTGATTTGCAATCTTTAAAAGATGAGTATCAGCATTTGCTCTCTCTCTCCAAAGAGGAAGTGACAAAAGATTCTCCGTTTATAGGTCAAACGGATATTTCTGGAACTTTACTAAGTCATTTAATGCGTGGTAAAATGCAGCAAGCGGATACACAAAAAGTAGATAGTCTGCTCACTATTTTGAAGAAAAAAGATTATTTACCCGGTCGTTTGCCTAGTGTTTCGAAAGAGAATCCGGGCTTCTCTAATGCTCCTCTTCCTTCTGAAGTCATTTCCATCAAGGAATATATGAATGGTATGTCTACATTTATTCAGTATCTTACTAAATAGTGTCTATGATGAGAAATAAAACATTTTTTATTGTTGTATTGGCAGCAATGCTGCTGGTTACAGCTTGTGCCGATACTGCTATTGACCGTCATGCATTGGTGATGCGTAATAACCCTCATGTTACAAAAATTGATTCTCTTCATTCTTTGACAGTCGGAAATGGGCGGTTCGCTTTTACTGCCGATGCTACAGGATTGCAGACTTTTCCCGAATATTATAAAGAAGGCTTGTCTTTAGGTACCTATAGCGAATGGGGATGGCACAGTTTTCCTAACAAGGAGGACTATAAGATAGTTGAAACTCTACAGGATCATCCGCTTCCCGGTCATCCTCATGGGATTTATGCCGTACAATTTCCGGAAGGTCCTGAACGTAATGCCAAAGCGGCAGAGTGGTTTCGTGCCAATCCGCACCGCCTGCATTTGGGAAATATAGGATTTGACAGCTTGTTGGTGAGCGATATTACTAAAATAGACCAGACTCTCGACATGTGGAAAGGAGAACTTCATTCCCATTTCCTATGGAGAAAACTTCCGGTTACGGTAACTACTTCTTGTAATGGCGATAGTGACATTGTCTCTGCTTCTGTGTCTTCATCGGCAAAGCTGGCAGTTGGCATCCGTTTCCCTTATCCTACAGGTGAGGCAGCTGACGATGCTACTTGCTGGACAGCCGATGACTGCCACTCTACCGACATTATTCTTTCCGAACCTCAACGGGCTCTTATTCGTCGTACTGTAGATTCTACTGTCTATTATGTGGAAATCAGTTGGAGTGGTAAAGCTGTTCTTTCTCAAACAGGGAAGAACAGGTTAAAATTGACACCTTCCGATAAGCAGTGGAATTTCAATGTTGGGTTCTATAAGCACCAACCTGTAGTGCCTCAGCCTGATTACAAGGCTAATCTGCTTTCGGCCAACCGTTGTTGGAGGGATTATTGGCAGACATCCGGTGTTATTGATTTTTCTTCCTGTACGGATCCCCGTGCTTCGCTTTTGGAGCGTCGGGTTGTGCTGTCTCAATATTTGCTCCGTTCGCAGGAAGCGCAAAATTACCCTCCTGCTGAAACCGGCCTGACTTATAATACATGGTATGGTAAATTTCATTTAGAAATGGTAATGTGGCACAGTTTTCATTATGCGCTTTGGAATAAAGCAGATCTTTTGGAGAAACAATTGAAATGGTATAAGACTGCCGTACCGATGGCATGTGATATTGCAGCCAGACAGGGATTTAATGGCATACGTTGGATGAAAATGACTGATCCATCTTCTAAAGAGGCACCATCGGATGTCGGCTCTTTTATTATCTGGCAACAACCCCATGTCATTTATATGTCAGAACTTATCTATCGTGCACGTCCTTCTCAAGAATTTCTTCGTGAGTATGCTGATATGGTAGAGCAGACGGCTGCTTTTATGGCTTCGTTTGTTAATTATGATTCTGATAATGATCGTTACATTATTCAGGGAGCTTGTGCGGCTAATGAATCCTATAATGAAGAGACGACCCTTAATCCTGCTTTTGAAATGGCTTATTGGCATTTTGGCTTGTCCATAGCTCAGAAATGGCGGGAGAGACTTGGGCTGCAACGTCATGCGGAGTGGGATGAAATTCTTGCTAAATTAGCTCCTCTTGCTACTAGTCCTGATGGCATTTACTTACCGGCGGAAAAGGGTAGAGGAATACCTGATTTCGTGAATGGTATTCCTGCTGAAAAATTACCGGAAATGCCGGCCGGTGGATACATTAATGGCCAGCGTCCTAAAGAAGCAGACGGTTCTGTTTCTCTATCGGAAGGCGAGAAAAGCAAACGTAAGCATGATCCTTTTTATGTTACAGGAACTTCTTCTGAAAATTTGCTGGCTTACGGCATGTTGCCTGAGTCGCGGCTCATTGATCAAGAAAAAATGCAAAAGACTTTGGTGCGTGCAGCTCAAAATTGGAATTGGTCCGGAGGATCTTGGAGTTGGAATTATCCCACATTGGCAATGAATGCTACTCGCCTGTTGCAGCCTGAGATTGCTTTGCGTGCCATAACTATGGACAACCGGGAGGACTTGCTTTTACCTAGTGGTAATAATTATCGTTCGACTCGTCTTCGTTCTTATTTGCCTGGTAATGGAGGGCTGTTATTAGCTGTTTCTATGATGTGTGCCGGGTGGGACGGTTGCTCGGTCAGTAATCCGGGATTTCCCAAAGATGGTAAATGGAATGTGCGTTGGGAGGGATTACATCCTATGCCATAGGATATAAGGAAGTCGTAAAAATGAATATCTATTTACAGTGTATAAAAATTTAGGTAATGAAAATATTGTTATTTTGCTCTTTATTAGTGATGTTCGGTGCCTGTACTCATCCCGTACAGCAGATTTCAATAGACCGTAAGGCGTTAGTGAATCGGAATAATCCTCAATTTTCAGCTTTCGATTCGTTGGCTTCGCTTTCAGTAGGGAATGGCGAATTTGCATTTACAGTAGATATTACAGGATTGCAAACTTTTCCTGACGCTTATAAAAAAGGTGTCCCTCTAGGTACGCAAAGTCAATGGGGATGGCATAGTTTTGCTAATATGGACGGTTATAGACACGAAGAAACATTGAGTGAATATGATTTTGGACGAGGACATAAGGAATTGTATGCAGTTCAATCTCAAGAAGATAAAAGACAAAAGAATGCATCTGATTGGTTTCGTGTCAACCCACATCGGTTACATTTAGGAGTGATCGGATTTGAATGGGGGGATGAGGCTGCTATTTCCGATATTACCAGAATCAGTCAGACTTTGAATTTATGGGAAGGTGAGATACTCAGTCGGTTTACTTGGAAAGGGAATGAATTTAATGTACGGACGGTTTGCCATCCGGCACAAGATATGATTTCAGCCCATATAGACAGTCACTTGCATACAGGGATAAAATTTCATTTTCCTTATCCTACAGGTATTCATACTGATAATGCATGTGATTGGGATGCCAATGATAAACACTCTACCGAGGTTCTTAAACAGGACACACAAAGCGCTGTGTTAAAGCGTACGTTGGATTCCACGGTATATTATGTAGAATTAAAATGGGAAGGCAAGGCATTATTGAAAGAAAAAGAGAAAAATTATTTCGTACTGCTTCCACAAGAAGATGCTTTTTCGTTTTCATGTGCTTTTACCGCTAATGAGCCAGATCAGCTTACTGTACTCCCTGATTTTTTTGAAGTTGAAAGTTTGGCTAAGAATCATTGGGTGAACTTTTGGGAAGAAGGTGCTGCGGTAGATTTCTCTCATTGCACGGATCCGCGTGCTAAAGAATTGGAACGTCGGGTAGTGCTTAGTCAATATTTGCTTGCTATTCAATGCGCGGGTAGTACCCCTCCGCAGGAAACAGGGCTAACTTACAATTCGTGGTTTGGGAAATATCATCTTGAAATGATTTGGTGGCATCAGGCATGGCAACCGCTTTGGGGACATTCTGAATTACTCAGCCATACTTTAGAATGGTATAAAACGGTAGAGCCTATAGCAAGGGAAGTGGCTCGTCGGCAAGGTTTTGATGGAATCCGATGGATGAAAATGACTGATCCTAGTGGTGTGGAGGCACCTTCCAGTGTAGGCAGTTTTTTGATTTGGCAACAACCGCATTTTATTTATCTGGCAGAACTTCTTTATCGCTCTAACCCTGATAAGAAAGTGATAGAGAAATATAACTATCTGGTTCAAGAAACAGCTAAGTTTATGTATGCTTTTGCCACATATGATGAATTGGGAGTGCGGTTTATTTTAAAGGGAGCGATTCCAGCTCAAGAAACATTGAATGCGAGTACTACTATAAATCCTCCTTTTGAACTTTCTTATTGGTATTTTGCCATGCAGATAGCGCAGATATGGCGTGAGCGTGCAGGTGAAAAACGTAACTTGGAATGGGATGAGTTAATAGACAAACTTTCTCCGCTGGCTTATAATGAGGATGGGTTGTATCTGGCTGCGGAAAATGCAATAGACACTTATAAGGATATTCGTTTTACCAGTGACCACATGGCAGTGTTGGGTGCCGTAGGTATCTTGCCTATGAATAAATTAATCCGTGAAGATTACATGAAGAATACACTTCAATGGATATGGGATAATTGGAATTGGGGAAAGACTTGGGGCTGGGATTATCCTATGACAGCAATGAATGCTACTCGATTGGGTGAGCCGGAAAAAGCGGTGGAGGCATTGCTTATGAATAAACGTACCAATACATATTTGCCGAATGGACATAATTATCAAGATCCCCGTTTACGTGTTTATTTACCTGGTAATGGTGGTTTATTAACTGCCATTGCATTAATGTGCGCTGGTTGGGATGGTTGTGAAATAGAAAATCCTGGTTTCCCGAAAAATGGAAAATGGAATGTAATGTGGGAGGGATTGTCGCCCATGCCTTAAATTGATTTGATAAAGTGGCGTACTATTGTTTATGTGCTGATGTATCAATAGGCTGTGTAATGTTTCGCATAGCTATTGGTATATTGGCACATTGGTTTATTGTTGTAAATGTGGTAATTGTTTATTGAGGCTTTTTGTATTCTGCAACATAAAAAACACCATAAATACGATAAATAATACAGGCTTTATGGACGAATTTCCATATTATTGTATCTTATTCTATGGAATCTAATTCCATTTCGTCTTATTTTTGCAATATTGAAAATAAAAACTATGAAATACAAAAAACTCATTTCTTTTCTAGCTTTCTTTTTAGCAGTTTTGTCAGTATATGGACAGAACCCTTTTGTCTTGAAATCAGGTGAACCGGTGACTATTGCTTGTGGTAATTCAGAGGAAGAAGTTGTACATACAGCTTTGAATTTGCTCAATCGTGATGTAGAGTCTGTTTTTTCTACCCGCATAATCGTTACTCCAGAAAGTAAAAAAGGAATGATTATAGTCGGAACCATCGGACAAAGTGATTTGATCGCTAAGGCAGGTGTTGATTTATCTCCTATAAAAAATAAAAAAGAAGCTTTTCTGTTGACCGTTTCTTCCACTGGTAAATTAGTTATAGCCGGCAGTGACAAGCGTGGTACTGCATACGGCGTCATGGAACTTTCACGGTTGATAGGCGTTTCTCCATGGGAGTGGTGGGCAGATGCGATCCCTGCAAAGAAAGAGATTTTTCAACTACCGGCTTCTTATCGGAATATGCAGTTTCCTTCTGTAGAATATCGGGGGATTTTTATCAACGATGAGGACTGGGGGCTGACTCCTTGGAGCTGGCAGACATACGAGCCGAGCAATATGAAAGGACAAATAGGCCCGAAAACGCATGAACGTATCTTTGAATTGATGCTTCGTCTGCGTGCCAATACCTTCTGGCCGGCTATGCATGGCTGTTCTGTACCTTTTTATTTTACACCGGGCAATAAAGAAGTGGCTGATAAGTTTGGTATTTTCATTGGAACTTCTCATTGTGAACCGATGATGCGGAATACCAATGGTGAGTGGAAACGGGATGGAGTGGGAGAGTATGACTATGTTCATAACAGTGCTCATGTTTTGTCCTTTTGGGAACAACGCGTAAAGGAGGTTGCAGAGTTGGATAATCTGTATACTTTAGGTATGCGTGGAGTACACGACGGTGCGATGAATGGTGCTAAGACTATAGAAGAACAAAAAGCCGTTCTGACTAAAGTGCTAAAGGATCAGCGCGATTTGTTGACTAAATATGTAAATAAGGATGTGACTCAAGTGCCTCAAGTCTTTATTCCTTATAAGGAAGTTTTGGATGTGTACCATGCTGGGCTGCAAGTACCCGATGAAGTGACGCTGATGTGGTGCGATGACAATTATGGTTATATCCGTCATTTCCCTACAGCAGAAGAACGTGCCCGTAAGGGAGGAAACGGGGTATATTATCATATATCTTATTGGGGACGTCCGCATGATTATCTTTGGTTAGGAACTGCTCATCCTTCGCTGATATATCAACAAATGACTTTGGCATATGAGCGAGGGATACAGAAAATGTGGATATTGAATGTAGGGGATATTAAACCGTCTGAATATCAGATAGAACTTTTCCTTGATATGGCATGGAACTTGGAAGCGGTGAAGCAGCAAGGGGTTGTAGCTCATCAACGTCAGTTTCTAGAGCGTGAGTTTGGACTGGAAGTGGCTGCACAATTACAACCTGTCATGCAGGAAGCTTATCGTTTGGCTTATATCCGTAAACCGGAATTTATGGGGAATACTCGTACGGAAGAAAAAGATCCTAAGTTTAAAATTATCAGTGATTTGCCTTGGAGTGAGCAAGAAATAAAAGAACGTCTGACTGCATACAAACAATTATCAGATAAAGTGGAGCAGGAATGGCATACGCTTTCTGCACAAAAAAAAGAAACCTATTTCCAGTTGGCGAAGTATCCTGTTCAGGCAGCAGCTCAAATGAATAGCAAACTGTTGACCGCGCAGTTGGCACGTCGTGGAAAGGTTGATTGGGCGGATAGCGACAGGGCGTATGATAGTATTGTTTCATTGACAAAACGCTATAACACGACCAAATGGAATCGTATGATGGATTTCCAACCACGCAAACTTCCGGTTTTTAACCGGGTGGAAAGAAAAACAGTTTTATCCGTTTTACCTGAAAAACGTCAGGCTGTCTATACATGGAATGGTGCTGATTGCGTTAATAGTTCACCGGTAGTATGCGAGGGGCTAGGTTATGAAGGAAAGGCGGTAGCGGTGGCAAAAAATAAAGAACTTACTTTTGAGTTTGCTGCGTGGGAAACGGATTCTGTAGAGGTGGAGGTACGATTATTGCCTAATCATCCGGTGGAAGGAGAACGGTTGCGTTTTACCATTTCTTTGGATGGAAGTGCCACGGAGTCTGTTTCGTATGAAACCAAAGGACGCAGTGAGGAATGGAAGGAAAATGTTTTGTGTAATCAGGCTGTTCGCCGGATGATTCTTCCTGTTACACGGAAAACCTCTCATCGTTTAATTTTTACTGCATTGGATGAAGGTGTGGTATTGGATCAGATATACCTTTATACACCTCGGATAAAATAGGGTGAACGAAGATATTCAGGATATTTGTGCATACAGAAATTACAATGAAAAACAACAGATAAAATGAAGAAGACTTTTTTTAAATCTTTGGCTAGTATTGCGGCCGTAGCTTTTGCCGTATCATGTACAGCACCGGCTCCAAAGTATAAAATGGTAATAGTTGATGCTCCTTTTGCTATGGAACCCATCAAAGAATGTGTTTTTCCCGAACAAGATTTTTCCATTGTGGATTATGGTGCGGTGAAAGGTGGGGAAATAGTGAATACGGAGGCCATCGCCAAAGCCATAGTAGCTTGTAATAAGGCCGGAGGAGGCCGTGTGGTTATTCCTGAAGGGGAATGGTTGACGGGACCTATTCATTTTCAAAGTAATGTAAATCTTCATTTGGAAGAAAATGCCATATTACGCTTTACAGATAATCCTTCTGATTATCTGCCTGCTGTGATGACTTCATGGGAGGGTATGGAATGTTACAACTATTCTCCGTTGCTGTATGCTATGGATTGTGAGAATATTGCTATTACCGGAAAAGGAACATTGGCTCCTATTATGGATACTTGGAAAATCTGGTTCAAGCGTCCTAAACCTCACATGGATGCTTTGAAAGAGTTATATACGATGGCTTCTACTGATGTACCTGTAGAACAGCGTCAGATGGCAAAAGGAGAAAATCATCTTCGTCCTCATTTGATACATTTCAACCGGTGTAAAAATGTGCTGCTGGATGAATTCAAGATTCGCCAGAGTCCTTTTTGGACTATACATCTTTATATGTGTGATGGTGGTATCGTACGTAATCTGGATGTAAAGGCTCATGGTCATAACAATGATGGAATTGATTTGGAAATGAGCCGCAACTTCTTGATAGAGAACTGTGTGTTCGATCAAGGGGATGATGCTGTGGTTATAAAGGCAGGGCGTAATCAGGATGCATGGCGTCTGAATACTCCTTGTGAGAATATTGTGATACGCCATTGTGATATTTTGAAAGGACATACTTTACTGGGAATCGGTAGTGAAATGTCTGGTGGTGTACGGAATGTGTACATGCACAATTGTACGGCTCCCGATTCTGTATTCCGTCTTTTCTTTGCTAAAACCAATCATCGCCGTGGCGGATTTATTGAAAATATCTGGATGAAAAATGTGAAAGCGGGAAAGATGCAACGTGTACTCGAAGTGGATACGGATGTGCTTTACCAGTGGCGTGATTTGGTACCTACCTATCAGGATAGCATTACATTCATCAACGGACTTTATATGGATAGTGTGACTTGCGACCGTACCGAGGCTGTTTATGATTTGAAAGGCGATGCCCGTCTTCCTATCAAGAATGTGGAAATAAGGAATGTGACTGTGGGTGAAGTTACAAAGTTTGTGAAGAATGTGGTAAATGCGGAGAATGTGGTGGAGGAAAATATAATTTACAAGGAGAAACAAGATAAACAATGAAAACACAAAAAAAACTATGGAGTGCTTTAGCTGCTCTGTGTGTGGCAACTGTAACGGTTGCCCAACCGGCCTACAATTATTCTAAACTGCAAAAAGAACAGTTGGGGCGTGGCGTTGTGGCCATTCGTGAAAATCCATCGGAGGTAGTGGTGTCGTGGCGTTACCTGTCTTCCGATCCGATCAATACTTCTTTCAATGTATATAGAAATGGAGAGAAAATAGCGGAAGTCCCCAATTCTACAGGTACTTTTTATCGAGATACTTACTCGGGTAATGAAAAAGCGGTATATACTGTAAAACCGATGATAAATGGGGTTGAAACAGGTAAGTTGAATGGAAATTATACTTTGCCGGCTAATGCTCCGTCTGGTTATATCGATATTCCTCTGGACAGGCCGGCAGAAGGTGTGACTCCTTCAGGACAAAAATATACCTATAGTCCTAATGACGCATCTATAGGTGATGTGGACGGCGACGGTGAATATGAGATTATTTTAAAGTGGGATCCTTCCAATGCACATGACAATGCTCATGACGGTTATACCGGAAATGTTTATTTTGATTGCTATCGTCTTACAGGAGAAAAATTGTGGCGCATTGACTTAGGGCATAATGTCCGTGCCGGAGCACACTATACTCAGTTTATGGTGTTTGATTTGGATGGAGATGGTAAGGCGGAAGTAGTCATGAAGACTTCTGATGGAACAAAGGATGGAAAAGGAAAGATAATAGGTGATGCCAAGGCTGATTACCGTGAACCGGGTATCACAGACGGAAATTCCCATGGAAATACACCTCGTAACCAAGGACGTATCCTGACTGGTAACGAATACTTGACTGTATTCAACGGACTGACAGGAGAAGCGATGAAAACAATTGATTATGTTCCGGCTCGTGGTAAATTGACCGACTGGGGAGACAACCGTGCCAACCGCAGTGACCGTTTCCTTGCTTGTGTAGCTTATCTGGATGGAGTACATCCCAGTGTGGTGATGTGTCGTGGATATTATACCCGCGCTGTGCTGGCGGCATTCGACTGGGATGGCAAGAACTTGAAACAACATTGGGTGTTCGACAGCAATAATCCGGGGTGTGGAGACTATGCCGGGCAGGGTAACCATAATCTTCGCGTAGGCGATGTGGATGGTGACGGATGTGATGAAATAATTTATGGTTCTTGTGCTATTGATCATGATGGAAAAGGATTGTATTCTACCCGTATGGGGCATGGAGACGCTATGCATCTAACACAATTTGCTCCCGGATTAAAAGGTTTGCAGGTTTGGGATTGTCATGAAAATAAGAAAGATGGTTCCACTTTCCGTAATGCGGCTACGGGTGAAGTGTTGTTTCAGGTGAAAAGTAGTATAGATGTAGGTCGGTGTATGGCTGCTGATGTTGATCCGCGCAATCCGGGAGTGGAGATGTGGTCATCCGATTCAAAAGGAGTACGTAATATAAAAGGTGAAGTGATTCGTTCTGACCTCAAGAGCTTTTCAGTCAATATGGCTGTATGGTGGGATGGAGATTTGCTTCGTGAGTTGCTGGATAAAAACAGGATAACCAAGTATGATTGGGAAGACGATGTATGTCGTCCGTTAATGATATTTGATGGAACGGATTCAAATAATGGTACGAAGTCCAATCCTTGTTTGCAGGGAGATATAATAGGTGATTGGCGTGAGGAGGTGCTGCTCCGTACGGAAGATAATTCGGCACTTCGTCTGTATGTGTCGCGGATACCGACTGAATACCGTTTTCATACTTTCTTGGAAGATCCGGTGTATCGTATCAGTATCGCTACTCAAAATGTGGCATACAACCAGCCTACCCAGCCTGGTTTTTATTTCGGACCGGATTTGAAAGAGGGGATATTTAGAGGTTATGAATTTAAAAATAAATAAAGACTATATACCATGAATCTGAAAACATTAAGTATGATGGGCGCTCTGTTGCTGCTGGCAGGAACGGGTGCGAATGCGCAAAAGAAGAAAGAAGTACTGAATGATTCGAATACGCCGTTACACTTGTTGCAACCTGCATACAAAGTGCCTTACGGTATGCTCACTACAGAGGAGATAAAGGCCGATATGGATCGTGTCCTTCGTTATTTGGAAAAGAATACTCCGACTCGTGTCGTTGATAAGAATACAGGTAAGGTTATTACGGATTATGCCAATATGACGGCTGATGCACAGCTGGAACGAGGTGCTTTCCGTCTGGCAAGTTATGAATGGGGGGTGACTTATTCAGCTATGTTGGCTGCTGCTGAGGCTACAGGGGATCAGGCTTATTATAAATATGTAACAGATCGTTTTCAGTTTCTGGCCGAGGTTGCTCCACACTTCCGTAAAGTATTGGAAAAGTATGGAACTGTAGATCCGCAGATGAAACAAATTTTGACTCCTCATGCATTGGATGATGCCGGGGCGGTGTGCGCGGCTATGGTCAAGGTGCAGATGAAGAAAAATTCACCGGAACTTAAGCCGTTGATTGATAATTATATGGATTTTATTGTGAATAAGGAGTATCGTCTTGCTGATGGAACATTTGCCCGTACCCGTCCACAACATAATACGTTATGGTTGGACGATATGTTTATGGGTATTCCACCGATAGCTTGGTATTCGTGTATCGCAGGTGATAAACAACAGGCCTATTTGAGCGAAGCTGTACGTCAGATATTTCAATTTGCAGACCGTATGTGGGTTCCCGAGAAGAAACTTTTCCGTCATGGATGGGTGGAAGGTATGCAGGATCATCCTGCTTTCCATTGGGGACGTGCCAATGGTTGGGCGTTGTTGACTATGTGTGAGGTATTGGATGTGTTGCCGGAGGATTATCCTCAGCGCGATAAAATTCTAGATCTGTTCCGTACTCATGTACGTGGTCTTGCTGCATGTCAAAGTGGTGAAGGTTTCTGGCATCAGTTGCTGGATCGTAATGATTCTTATCTGGAAACTTCAGCCACGGCTATTTATGTATATTGCTTTGCCCATGCTATCAATAAAGGATGGATTGACGCTATGGCATACGGACCGGTGGCACAGTTGGGATGGCATGCCGTAACGACTCAAATCAATGCGGAAGGTCAAGTAGACGGAACTTGTGTAGGAACAGGTATGGCTTTTGATCCGGCTTTTTATTATTATCGTCCGGTCAATGTATATGCTGCCCACGGTTATGGCCCGGTACTTTGGGCGGGTGCTGAGATGATTAATATGCTGAACAAACAACATCCTAAAATGAATGACAGCGCCGTGCAATATTACCGTACGGAACAAAAGACTTCAGAACCTATTTTCCATGTAATGGATGGTGGAGCTAAATAAGAAAAAAACAGAACTTAAAAAAAGGAGGAAAATACCATGAAACGTGAAGCTTTTAAGATGTTCTTGAAGCCGGGCTTTGAGAAAGAGTACGAAAAAAGACATGCGGCTATTTGGCCGGAATTGAAGAAAATGTTATCTGATGGAGGAGTATATGATTACTCCATTTATTGGGATAAGGATACTAATATTCTGTTTGCCTGTCAGAAGACAAAAGGAGATGAGTCTTCGCAAGATATGGGGGCCAATCCCATTGTACAGAAATGGTGGGATTATATGGCGGATATCATGGAAGTAAATCCGGATAATTCTCCGGTAACCATCCCGCTGCCTGAAGTCTTCCACATGGACTAAGATAAAAAAGAGTGTATCGATTCATTTTGATACACTCTTTTTTTATACCTTTGCAGGCACAACAACACTATGATGAATGATATGAAAAAACACATCTATACTTTATGGGCATTCTTTATTCTTTTCAGTCAGAGTATTGCCGCATCAGTCGAGGTGCGTTCTACTCATATGACTACGGGAGATGGAGTCGCCAATAACTCAATTCGATATATATATCAGGATAGCAAAGGCTTTATCTGGATGGGAACGTTGAATGGGCTTAGTCGTTATGACGGGAATTCGTTTGTGACTTTTCGTCCTGAGGGTGGAAATAAAATTTCGTTGATAGACCATCGGATTCGCGATTTGGAAGAAGATAAAAATGGTTTCTTGTGGATTGCGACTTCTGCCGAGTTGTTTAGTTGTTATGATCTGAAGAAAGATTGCTTTGTTGATTTTACCGGTTGTGGGGAATATAAACAACTGTATAGCTATAAGATGACTGACCGTGAAGGTAATGTCTGGTTATGGCAGGATGGAAACGGGTGTCGTAAAGTGACTTATATGAATGGTGGGTTTACATCTATAGTTTTCAAGAAAGAAAATAATAATCTCCCTTCTAATAATGTTACTTATATATCTGAGGATGAACAAGGAAGAATATGGATTGGTAGCCATGACGGTATAGCTCAAGTGGTAGAGGACAAGGCAGTATTGGTGGAAGAAAATCATGATGCTTCCAAGATGATGTCTTTTGGTAAAGATGTTTTTTTTCTTTCGGGAACAGGAACAATTTCGTTGAAGAGAGAAGGAGAGGATAGCCGTATTGTTACTCGTTTAGGTGAAGGTAGTAAAGTATATAGTACCATGCGCTTGCAAAACGATTGGATTGTTTTTACGGAAGATGGCAGTTATGTCTTCAATTTGAAAACTCATCAGGTAAGTTTGGATACGGAACTGAATATAAAAAAAGGACAAGTTCAGATTGACAACCGGGGGAATTTTTGGATTTATAATCATACGGGTAAGGTATGGTATGTCAATGCCAAGACCAGATTTGTCAAGTCTTTCCAACTGATTCCGGCTGATAAAGTAAATTATATAGATGAGGAACGTTACCACATAGTTCATGATTCTCGTGATATAGTTTGGATTTCCACTTATGGTAACGGTTTGTTTGCTTATGATTTGGCAACTGATGAATTGCAGCATTTCGAATCCAATATTAATGGATTCAGTCATATCACTTCAAATTTTTTGCAATATATTATGGAGGATCGTGCCGGTGGTATTTGGGTTAGTTCGGAATATACGGGTATTTCTCGTCTTTCGGTCTTGAATGAAGGAGCTGAGCGTATTTTTCCTGAAGATGAAACTTTATCAGACCGTTCAAATACCGTGCGTATGATCAACCGTATGCCTGATGATAAGATTTGGTTGGGTACCCGTCGTGGAGGATTGTATATTTATGACCCTCATTTGAAAACTATAGAGAGCAGTCGTTATTTTGATTCTAATATTTATGCTGTTGAGGAAGGGGCTGATGGTAGTATTTGGTTGGGGAGCCGTGGAAACGGATTGAGTATTGACGGAAGATGGTACACTTATCACTCGGATGATCCTCTGTCTATTGGAAATAATAATATCTTTACTCTTTACCGGGACCGAAAGAATAGAATGTGGATAGGCACTTTTGGCGGTGGATTGAATTTGGCGGTTAAGGAAAAGGATAGGTATGTATTCAAGCGGTTTTTGAACAATTTTTATAGCCAGCGTCAGATTCGTGTGATACAGGAAGACAATAATGGATGGATATGGGTGGGTACTAGTGCTGGGGTTTACATATTTAATCCTGATTCGTTAATGAATGATCCGGATAACTATATTACTTATAATTATAATAACGGTAAGTTACGTAGTAATGAAATAAAGTGTATCCATCAAGATAGTAAGGGTCGGATATGGGTTGGTACTTCAGGAAAAGGATTCAGTATGTGCATGCCAGAAGGTGATTACAGAAACTTGACTTTTGAGCATTATGATGGAAGTGATGGGTTGGTAAATAGTATGGTGCAATCTATTGTTGAAGACAGGGAGGGCAAACTTTGGGTTGCGACGGAATATGGTATTTCTCGTTTTGATCCGGATACGCATGCTTTTGAAAATTTCTTTTTTTCAGCATATGCGTTGGGGAATGTTTATAGTGAGAACAGTGGTTGTGTGAGTAAGGATGGTAAACTGATGTTTGGTTCTAATTATGGATTAGTTGTTATCACTCCCGGCAAAATTGTGAATAATTCTACTGTAACTCCTATGGCAGCTTTTACCAATCTTCGAATTAATGGTATTGCTATGCGCCCAGGCGATGTGGATTCTCCGTTAGACCGTTCGTTGATTTATACAGATGAAATTGAGTTGAAATATTTCCAAAATTCTTTTGTCATAGATTTCTCTACATTTGATTATTCCGGAACGAATAGTACTAAATATACGTATCGGTTAGATAATTATGATAAGGAGTGGAGTATACCGTCTTCGTTGAATTTTGCAGCTTATAAGAACCTGGTACCCGGTACTTATAAATTGCGGGTGAAAGCTTGCAATGGGGTAGGTGTGTGGGGAGATAAAGAAACGATTTTGAAGATTATCGTTGTTCCTCCTTTTTGGAAAACTACTTGGGCTTTCTTTATTTATGCTATTTTGATAGGGGGGGCGTTATACATCACTTTCAGACTAATGCGTGACTTTAATACTTTGCGTAATCGTATACAGGTGGAGAAACAGCTGACAGAGTATAAATTAGTTTTTTTCACGAATATCTCTCATGAGTTCCGTACTCCCTTGACTTTGATACAAGGAGCATTGGAGAAGATACAGCGTGGTGGTAAAATCCCTAAAGAAATGGCTTATTCATTGAAGGTCATGGATAAAAGTACCCAGCGTATGTTGCGTCTTATCAATCAGTTGCTGGAATTCCGTAAGATGCAGAATAATAAACTGGCCCTTTCTTTAGAGGAAACGGATGTCATGGCTTTCTTGTATGAAATTTTTCTGAGTTTCAATGATGCTGCTGAGTCTAAGAATATGGATTTCAAGTTTTTGCCATCTGTAGCCTCTTATAAGATGTTTATCGATAAGGGTTATTTGGATAAAGTGACTTATAATTTATTGTCTAATGCTTTCAAATATACGCCCAGTGGTGGAAAAGTGACTTTTTCTGTGACGGTAGATGAAGCAAGGAAACTGTTGGTCATATCGGTAGCCGATTCCGGTGTAGGCATTCCTAAAGAGAAGCGTAATGAGTTATTTAAGCGTTTTATGCAAAGTAGTTTTTCGGGTAGTAGTGTCGGAGTCGGCCTGCATTTGACACATGAACTGGTGTGTGTGCATAAAGGTACGATAGTGTATACTGAAAATGAAGGTGGTGGGTCTATATTTACAGTCAGTTTGCCTACTGATATTTCTGTTTATGAGGAAAAAGATTTCCTGATTCCCCATAATGTGTTGCTGGAAGAGGAGGAAGTACATCATGCGGCTGTTCTTGCAGGAGAAATATCGGCGCAAGAAGGGGAAGTGGAACTTCCATCTGCACCACTTAATAAGCGGAAAGTACTTATTATAGAAGATGATAACGATGTACGTGAGTTTTTGAAAGAAGAAGTGGGACAATATTTTGAAGTTGTGGCCGAGGCGGATGGTCCGTCTGGATTGGAACGTGCACGTACGTATGATGCTGATTTGATAATCTGTGATGTGTTGATGCCGGGGATGACAGGGTTTGAGGTAACCCGAAAATTGAAAAATGATTTTGATACAAGTCATATACCTATTATTTTATTGACAGCTATGAGTTCTGCCGAAAGTCATTTGGAAGGTGTGGAAAGTGGTGCGGATGCATATATTACTAAGCCTTTTAGCCCGAAACTACTGTTGGCACGCGCTTTCAAACTAATAGAGCAACGTGAGAAATTACGTGAGAAGTTTTCGAATGATCCGAATATGGTACGACCGGCTATTTGTACCTCTGATAAGGATAAAGAATTTGCTGACAGATTACAGGTGGTTATGGAACAACAGATTGGTAATGCTCAGTTTACGATTGATGAGTTTGCTTCGATGATGGGATTGGGACGAACCGTTTTTTATCGTAAGATACGTGGGGTGACGGGATATTCACCCAATGAATATATTCGGATTATTCGTATGAAGAAGGCGGCAGAACTGTTGTTGGAAAATCGTTATACGGTAGCTGAAGTTTCTTATAAAGTAGGTATTAATGATCCGTTCTATTTTAGTAAATGTTTTAAGCAACAATTTGGTGTGGCACCTTCTGTTTATTTGCGTGGAAAGGAAGAGTCCGGGATACAGGATACAGAAAATAAGGACTGATGAAAAACTTTTCTTAAATAAGAAGGTCAATCGAGAATAATATAGAATAGAATCGGTTGACCTTTTTGCTTTAATGGACTATATTATTTAGTATGGCTTGAGACTGATTTTAGTCAGTACTTTGCGACTTACAATATATAGTATCCATGTACAAGCAGAAGCGGTAAGTAATGCTGCTATTTGTCGAGTGGTGTCAGATATATCTAGAGGCAGAGACGCTCCAAGCCACCAACCTGCCAAGGCTGCGGTAACAGTAAGTAAGGCCATAATGATGCTTACTCCTAAAATGAACATTATTCTTTTCATAAATGGTTTAAGTTTGATTCAATATTAAATAAATGCTATTTCAAGTCAGTTTGTTCATGATTATATAAAAAATCGTGAGTAAAAGGGATGTAAATTAAAAAAGGAGTATCCTCTGGAAGAGGATACTCCTTTTTTATGTAGGAATGATAAATCTTACTGATTAACTCTTTTTTCCTGAATTCTAGCTTTCTTGCCAGTAAGAGCACGTAAATAGTACAATTTAGCACGACGAACTTTACCAACTTTGTTAACAGTGATACTGTCGATAGCCGGAGATTCGATAGGGAAAATACGTTCAACACCTACAGTACCAGACATTTTACGAACGGTGAAACGTTTTTTGTCACCATGTCCAGCGATTTTGATAACAACACCACGGTACAACTGTACACGTTCCTTGCTACCTTCAACGATACGGTATGCCACTGTAATAGTATCACCAGCTTTGAATGAAGGATGCTGTTTGCCAGTAGCAAATGCTTCTTCAGCAATTTTAATTAAATCCATTTTTTTTGATTTTAAATTGTTTATCGTTACCAACGCAACATATCAAGTAACTCTTCTTTGACAGCGATTGCGCGAAAGCGGTGCAAAATTACTAGATTTTTGTCATACAGCCAAATTAAATTCAACTATTTTTTCATCTGATATCGTTGGTTGCAACTTCTTTTTTAACTACATTTGGGCAATAAACAACTAATAAACATGAAACCAAACCGAATTATGTGTATGATTCCGGCAGGAATAGCAGCCGGGATTTTTATGTTTTCAAGCTGTCACTCAGGGTATTCACTGGCATCAGTTGAGGGAAACAGGATAGAAGTGACAGCAGCTTTGGATGCTAACCCGGATTCCACTGCAATCGCTATTTTGACTCCGTATCAAAAAACGGTTGATAGTATTATGTCACCAGTCATAGGACAAAGCGCTCGTTTTATGGATCGCTTTCGTCCTGAAAGTGAGTTATCCAACTTGGTAGCGGATATTTTACGTTGTTCTGCTTCTGCATATATAGGCCGCATAGCCGACGTGGGGGTGACGAATATGGGCGGACTACGTACGGCTTTGCCCGAGGGGGATATAACTTACGGTAATATTTATGAAATAACTCCCTTTGAAAATACATTGTGCATTGTTACTATGAATGGTTCTTTGCTGCGCGAACTTTTTGAAAATATAGCAGCTGTGCATGGTGAGGGATTAAGTGGTGCTTGCCTTGAAATTTCTGGAGATGGAAAATTATTGGATGCTACAGTAGCCGGAAAAGAAATTGAAGACTCCAAAGAGTATAAAGTGGCTACCTTGGATTATTTGGCTGAGGGAAATGACCATATGACTGCTTTTGCTAAAGTAGGCGATGCGGATAAATTGCTGCCTGAAAAGGCCACAGTGCGTCAGTTGTTTCTGAACTATGTGAATGAGCAGACTAAAGCAGGGAAGAAAATAGACTCAAAGATAGAAGGAAGAATTACCGTTAAAGAATAAACAGAACCGTCATGAAACGAATATATGTATTATTTACTGCTCTGTGTGTATGTTGTGTGCTGGCAGCACAGGATATCAAAGAACTTTTGATACTTCATACTAATGATACCCATAGCCGTGTGGAACCTATTTCCATTACTGACCCGAATCCGGAGTTTGCAGGAAAAGCGGGCTTTGTACGTCGTGTTACCTTAATCAAAGAAATGCGGAAACAGAACAAGGATTTGTTATTGTTCGATTGTGGTGACTTTTCACAAGGTTCTCCTTTTTATAATATGTTTGGTGGTGAGGTTGAAGTGAAGCTGATGAATGAAATGGGATATGATGCCGGGACTATTGGAAATCATGAATTTGATTTTGGTTTGGATAATATGGCACGTCTTTTTAAAATGGCGGATTTTCCTATTGTTTGTGCTAATTATGGTGTACAGGGAACTGTTTTGGAGGGTCTTGTCAAACCGTATGTTATTTTGGAACGTAAGGGGGTAAAGGTAGGCGTGTTCGGACTGAGTCCTGCGTTGGAGGGATTAGTACAGGCAAAAAACTGTGAAGGAGTGGTTTTTGAAAATCCAATAGAGGCCGCCCAGCGTGTGGCAGATATATTGAAGAATCGGGAAAAATGTGATTTGGTGGTTTGTTTGTCTCATTTAGGATGGCAAGGAAAACCTTATTCTGATGAAACTTTGATTCCTAATACTCGTAATATTGATATTGTCTTGGGAGGTCATTCGCATTCTTATTTTGATAAGACTTTGTTTTATAAGAATTTGGATGGCAAAGAGATTCCATTGCAACAAATGGGAAAAAATGCTGTTTATGTAGGAGAAATGAAAGTAAGGATGGAAAAGAACTGATAGTTGCTGTTGTATAGGGAAATCTGATATAATTGAGTAAGTTAGATGAGGAGAAACATATTGTTATTTATAAGTTTATGTGTTGTCGGATGTGCGATGATGTATGCACAGCAGATGCCTGGGCTGTTACAAAAGGGGAAGGCGGACACTCAGGATTGTAAGGCGTGGGTGGATGAACAGCTTTCTGAAATGAGTTTGAAGGAAAAGATAGGACAACTGTTTATACACACAGTGGCTCCTCTTCAGACACAACGAAATAAAAACAATATATATGCAGCTATAAAAGAATATAAAGTAGGAGGATTACTTTTTTCGAGTGGCCAGTTGTCTAATCAAGTTTTATTAACTAATTATGCGCAGAGTCTGGCAGAAGTACCTTTGTTCATTACTTTTGATGGTGAATGGGGGCTGGCTATGCGTTTGAAAGGAACTCCTCGTTTTCCAAGAAACAGAGTTTTGGGATGTATACAGGATAATGAACTGCTTTATGAATATGGTAAGGAAGTAGCTCGCCAATGTAAGGAGATAGGTGTGCAGATCAATTTTGCTCCGGTGGCTGATGTGGATGTTAATCCTCGGAATCCGGTTATTAATACCCGTTCTTTTGGTGGTGATCCTCGGAATGTGGCTCAAAAAGTGGTGGCTTATGCTCGTGGTTTGGAGGATGGAGGGGTATTGTCTGTCTGTAAACATTTTCCGGGGCATGGAGATACGGAAGTGGATTCTCATAAGGCGTTACCGGTTTTGAATTTTGATCGTGCGCGTTTGGACAGCATTGAACTTTTTCCGTTTAAAGAGGCTGTTAAAGCAGGACTGGGAGGTATGATGGTAGGGCATTTGGAGGTACCTGAATTGGGTAAAAATCCGGCTTCGATTTCTTCACATATTATTTATAATTTACTTTGTCGGGAATTGGGCTTTCAAGGTTTGGTTTTTACAGATGCTTTGGAGATGAAAGGTATTTCGCAAAATGAGAATATATGCGCTCAAGCCTTGATAGCAGGCAATGATTTATTATTGGCTCCCCGTAATTTGAAGAGAGAATTGGATGGTGTTTTAAATGCTGTAAAAAGTGGAAAACTATCAGAAGAATTGATTACGGAAAAATGTCGTAAAGTATTGACTTATAAATATGTTTTAGGGTTGAAGAATAAACCTCACGTCCAACTTTCCGGGCTGGAGAAACGATTGAATCGCCCGGAAACGAAGGAGTTGATTCTCCGCTTGCAGAAAGCTGCTATAACGGTTCCTGCTAATGTAAGTGGAATCTTGCCTTTGGATTCAAAATTGAAGGGTACGGTGGTTCTGAATATTGGGAAAACTCCCGGTGCAGGGCTTGATTTTTATAATCGTTTGCAAAATACACTCTCTCTCACACGCGTTGTTGCTCGTCCGGATTCGATGGAAGCTATTAGAAAACGATTGTTGGGTAGTCAGCGTGTAATTGTGGTGGTTACTTCGGATGATTACAAAAAGTATAAAACAATGCTTGATTCGCTTCCGGCTGATTTGCCTGTTGTTTATGTGTTTCTGATGCCATTAAAGTCTATGTTGGATATGGAGGGCTACTGGAAGAAAGCGGCGGCTGTAGTATTGGGGCATAGTGATGAATCTGTTATTCAGGAGTATGTGGCTGATGTCTTGGTAGGAAAGGCGGTGGCAGACGGGCGTTTGTCCGTGGCTGTCGCCGATTTGTTCAAACCGGGTGATGGAGTGACTATAACTCCTAAAGTGCCTCGTATTTATAGACCTGAGGATTATGGTATGGACTCCAAAATACTGGAAAAGATAGACGGGATAGCTATGGAAGGAATCAAAGCGAAAGCTTATCCTGGTTGTCAGATTCTAATTTTAAAAGATGGGAAACCAGTATATGATAAGTCTTTCGGTACTTTCACTTATGAAAGTGACCAAAAGGTGGAAAAGGATGATTTGTATGACTTGGCTTCGTTGACCAAGACCACGGCGACGCTGTTGGCTGTTATGAAACTTTACGATGAAGGTAAATTTGGTTTGACCGATCGCATATCCCAATACATTCCAGCTTTAAAAGGCACGGATAAGGAGCGGGTCACTATAGAGGAGTTGCTTTTACACCAGTCGGGCATTCCCGCTTTTTGGCCTTTTTATAAGGAGGCTATAGATAAAGACAGTTATAAGGGGACTTTTTACAAAGCAAGACCGGACGCTAGTCATCATACGCAAATAGATGTACGGCTGTATGTCACTGATAAGTTCGATTATAGAAAAGAGTTGATGGCAAAATCTTTCTCTGCCGATTATCCTTTACAGGTAGCTGACAGTATGTTTCTTCATCGTTCTTTTCGTGATTCCATTATAGCACAAATAGGACGTATTCCATTAAAAGACAGGAGATATCGTTACAGTTGCCTGAACTTTATGTTATTGAAGGAAATGGTAGAGAATATCAGTAAAATGCCTATGAATCTTTTTTTAGATAAAGAATTCTATAAACCGATGGAGATGAACCGTACGGCTTATTTGCCGCTTCGACAGTTTAAAAAGGAGGAAATTGTTCCTACAGTGAAAGCGGATTATTTGCGTAAAGGAAAAGTGTTGCAAGGTTATGTACACGATGAATCAGCTGCTTTCATGGGAGGGGTGTCAGGAAATGCCGGTTTATTTTCTACGGCTCGTGATGTGGCAAAAGTGTATCAGTTATTGATTGATGGAGGAGTTTATAATGGAAAGCGTTATCTGAGTAGGGAAACTTGTGATTTATTTCTAACCCATACTTCGAAGATCAGTAGGAGAGGATTGGGATTCGACAAACCGGATGTGAATAATAGTGTGAAAAGTCCGTGTACGGAAGAAGCGCCTGAAGAGGTGGTAGGACATACTGGTTTTACCGGAACTTGCGCTTGGGCAGATCCGAAAAATCATTTGGTTTTTGTTTTTCTGAGTAATCGGATTTATCCGCGTCCTTTTGACCATAAACAGTTGATGCGGTTAAATATCCGTCCTCGTATGCAACAGGTTATGTATCAGGCTTTGATGAAATAACCGTATTTAGATTAAATACAAATTAGCGCATTTTTGTAATCTCTATGTGACAACTAATAGAGAAAAGCTGTATATTTGCTCCATCAATTAGTACTAATAATTTAATAATTAACGAAAATGGCTTACGTAATTAGTGACGATTGTATCGCTTGCGGTACTTGTATCGATGAATGCCCGGTAGAAGCAATTTCTGAAGGTGATAAGTATTCTATCAATCCGGATCTGTGTACAGAGTGCGGAACTTGTGCTGATGCTTGTCCTTCTGAAGCTATTCATCTTGGCTAAGCAATACAATTTTGTTCTTTAAAGTTAATAACGATCGTTTCCGTTGATGGAAACGGTCGTTTTTTTGTTTTTCTTAAAGCTTTGTGTTGATTACAAGCTCGTATGTCTACTTTATGAATAAAAAAACAGGCACCACAGAAAAAAACGGATGCCTGTTCTTTTTAAAGAAAGAATATTTTATTTTAATAGGGCTAATGCTTCTTTGATGCGGCGCATAGCTTCTATAATATTCTCATCGGAAGTTGCATAACTCATACGGATGCATTCGGGGGAACCGAATGAAGTACCACCTACACATGCCACATGACCTACTTCAAGTAGATACATTGCCAAATCGTCAGCGTTATTGATATTGCGGTCACCTGCTGATTTGCCAAAAAAAGAATCACATTTCGGAAATAAATAGAATGCTCCTTGAGGATTGTTTACTTCAAATCCTGGAATTTCTTTTGCTAATTTTACAATAAGGTCACGGCGGCGCTGGAATGCCTGACGCATTTCTTCTACGGGAGTTTGAGTGCCTGTATAGGCAGCTTCGGCAGCTTTCTGAGAAACAGAGCACGGACCTGAGGTATATTGTCCTTGTAGCTTATTTACAGCTTTTACAATCCATTCCGGACCGGCAATGAACCCGATTCTCCATCCTGTCATAGCATATGCTTTTGAAACTCCGTTTACAATAATTACATTGTCATGAATCTCGGGGAATTGGGCAATGCTTTCATGTTTGCCACTGTATGTGATATGTTCGTAAATCTCATCGGCTATAACATATACTTGCGGGTGCTTTGTCAAAACAGCGGCCAAGCCAGCCAACTCTTCCTTGGTATAAACAGAACCGGTGGGATTTGACGGTGAGCAAAGAATCAATGCTTTGGTCTTGGGAGTAATCGCTACTTCTAGTTGTGCAGGGGTAATCTTGAAATCCTGATCAATACCGGCAGTAATAATAACAGGAGTACCGTCAGCTAATTTTACCATTTCAGGATAGCTTACCCAATAGGGAGCCGGGACTATTACTTCGTCACCGTTGTTAACTAGAGCCATAATCGTATTACAAACAGATTGTTTGGCACCGTTTGCACAGGAGATTTGTGCAGCTGTATAGTTTAATCCGTTTTCATTCTTCAGTTTGGCTACGATTGCATTGCGAAGTGCAGGATATCCTGGAACTGGAGAATATCTGGAAAAGTTATCATCTACTGCTTTTTTTGCTGCTTCTTTGATGTGGTCCGGGGTATTGAAGTCCGGTTCACCCACGCTTAAATTAATGACATCAACTCCTTGGGCTTTTAGCTCATTACTTTTTTGGGACATGGCCAATGTTGCTGAAGGAGACAAACGATTCAAACGATCTGATAATTGATTCATTGCTATTATTTTTAATGTGTTTAAGTTTACTTGCTGCAAAATAAAGGATAATATCTCAATTATGAAAGTAAAACAGACGAAATCGCATGAAAAATGATGTGATTTCGTCTGAGTTATAGCTTTTTTATTTGTTAAAGTGCAATGTATGTCCCATTCTGTCTTTTTTGGTTTTTAAATAACGCTCGTTATATTTGTTAGGCGTGATTTCAATAGGAACGTTTTCAACTATGGACAAACCGTATGATTCCAATCCTACACGTTTGACAGGGTTATTTGTCAGCAAACGCATTTGGGTGACGCCTATACTGCGTAGTATCTGTGCTCCGACTCCATAATCACGTTCATCTGCCTGATGTCCTAAAAGGATATTAGCTTCTACAGTATCCACACCATTTTCTTGCAATTTGTAGGCTTTCATTTTTTCCATTAGTCCTATGCCTCTTCCTTCTTGGTTTAAATAAACAACAGCGCCTTTTCCTTCTTTTTCGATCATTTGCAATGCTTTGTGCAGTTGTTCTCCACAGTCACAACGCATGGATCCGAAAATATCACCGGTGGCGCAAGAAGAATGCACGCGTACCAAAACGGGTTCTCCTTCTTTTATGTCACCTTTTATAATAGCGATATGTTCTAAACCATTACTTTTCTGGCGGAAAGGTATCAGACGGAAATGGCCGTATTCAGTCGGCATGTCCACTTCCACCCCTTTTTCTACTAATGACTCTTGCTTTAGACGATAGGCGATCAAGTCACGGATTGAAATTAGTTTCAGCCCCCATTCATCGGCCATTTTTCTTAGTTCGGGCAGACGAGCCATGGTTCCATCCTCACTCATGATTTCCATTAATGCGGCAGCAGGGTAGAGTCCTGCTAGCCGTGCCATGTCTATACAGGCTTCTGTATGACCGGCACGTCTCAGTACGCCTTTGTCTTGTGCATATAATGGATTGACATGCCCCGGACGTCCGAATGTTTCGGGAGTGGAGGTGGGGTCGGCAAGAGCACGGATAGTGGCGGCCCGGTCGTAGATAGAAACTCCGGTACTGCAACCTTCCAGCTTATCCACAGTTACAGTGAAAGGAGTACCTAGAACTGACGTGTTTGTATCTACTTGATGAGGTAATTCCAATTCCTTGCAACGAGAAATAGTGATAGGTACACAAAGTACGCCACGCGCATGTTTCAGCATGAAATTGACTTGTTCGGGAGTAATTTTTTCCGCAGCAACAATTAAATCGCCTTCATTTTCACGGTCTTCGTCGTCCACTACAATGACAAACTTACCTTCACGGAAGTCAGCTATCGCTTCTTCGATGGTATTTAGTTTTAATTCTTCCATAGTCAAATTATAAATGATTTATTGTTTATTCTTTCTTGAATTTCACGGTTGGTCTTGATTATGTTTTTTAAATCTTTATCCAGCCGGATACTGAACCGCCAAATGCGGAAATAGAAGAACAGGCCTATTGGTACAATGATTCCTGCGAGTAAATTCAGCCATTGGTTGTCAAACGGACTTTTGTGAGCTTTGGTGGACAAAATGGGATATCTATTTAAGTATTCCAGTAATACTCCATCTTTGCTGTTGGATAATTCTTCTATGAGTAGTTCCATTTTGGCGCTGATATCGGCTATGATGTCATCATGTCCTTTGTTGGTGAAGATGCGGATATAATTAGGTGCGTCGGCCAGTCTATGCTTGATGGCATACTCGTTACAGATGTTGCATAGTTTCTCCAGTTCTGTTTGTATGCGTGGATAGTCCGGATCTTCTATAATAACTTCTTTTTTGAATACATGGCGCGAGGGGCGCAGACCTAACAGCATACGGAAGAAATTGATATATACTTCGGCATTGAATACCACTGAGTCATTATTCGACTTATAAGTAAAGAAGGCTCCGATAGGTGCCAATACAATGGTACTCATCCAAACACCTAATACCATATTCATTTCACCGCTTTTTGCTACTCGGGTAGCCCCGGAATCAATGATATAATAGATTACGAAAATCAAGACGGATACCACTACGGGCATTCCTAAACCTCCTTTGCGGATGATGGCTCCCAAAGGCGCACCGATGAAAAAGAAAATCAAACAACTTATAGAGAGGGTGATTTTTTTGTGCCAGTCGGCTTCGTGTTTTCGGATATTGTTGTCCGCATCTGTAGTTTGATAACTTTTCATGTTCCATTCACTGGCCAGTGACTCGGTGCGATCCGCCGCACTACCCAGTGTCTTATCTTTTTCAGCTAAAGTATAGGAATTGAATAGACTGTCTACATTGATTTTGCTGTTTGTTTCAACTATTTTTGCGGAGTCTGTTTTCGATAATATGATATTGCGATAAGTCGAGGCTTTTATTTCATTGTACATGCTTCTTCCCAAACTGTCGGCGCGGTGGCTCAGCGAGTCGATGGACTGGCTGATTTCAATCATATTCTTGCTGTCCGAACGGTCACTTAAAAAACTCCCATCTACCATGTTGAATCCGCCGTCAAATTCAATAATGGTATGTTTCTCTCTGAAGGTTTCACGTCGATAGGGGACATTATTGGATGAAATGGTCTGCGATTTCAGATTTTCGAACTGTTCTCCGTTATACAGATGTAGGTAAAGATGTTGTTTGTCTGCTGTCATCTCCATTTTTCCTTCGGAAGCCCATATAATGTGAGCGTTTTCAAACCCATCTGAAAAGTTGTAGATCAGTACATCTTTTAGCATTCCTGTTTCACGGTCTTTCTGTTTTACATATATATTATACCCCTCAATTTCGTCGTAAAATACACCTTCCGGAATATCCAGTTCTGGTGAAGTTTGCTTCATGGATACAAGTAAAGTAAGCAATTTGATCTGCGCTTTGGGGGCTATGACATTTTGAAAATAAAACGAGGTACAACACAGGAAAGTACAAAAAATAATCAGTGGACGTATGATCCTCAATAAGGGAATACCCGCTGCTTTCATAGACAGCAATTCATATCTTTCACCAAAGTTACCAAATGTCATTAAGGCGGCTAATAAAATTGCCAAAGGTAGGGACAAAGGTATTAAGGTCAGAGCAGAATAAAAGAAAAACTGTGCTAAAACACTCATCTCCAATCCTTTTCCGACCAACTCGTCTACATATCTCCATAAAAATTGCATCATGAAGATGAAGAGACAGATGAAAAAAGTACCTATAAAGAGCATCAAAAAGCTCTTTAGGATAAATATATCTAATTTTTTTATGCGTAGCATTATTTCATTTTGTGCAACTATCAAGGCACAAAATTAGCATAAAAAACGGAGAGCAAAGACAAGTTTTGCATATTTTTATAGAATTACAGTCCGCTTACCCTTTTTAGCTTTTCTATTTCGGAATCCCAAAGTTCTTTCATATCTTCTACTTCATCGGGTTCTGCCCAATCAATCACTTCCAGCATATAGTCAGAGGTCAGTTCGTTATAGACCATTTTCAATTCAAAATAGGCTTTAGGATCTTCATCATCCAGCCATCGAAAGCGTATAAAACTGTTAACCCGGAAGTTTGTTACTTCAGCTTGCCGTGTTTCTGTTTTTCCCCAATAAAAGGTGAATACTTTGTCTTTGAATGTCACCTTGTCTGCAAACCATGTTTCCAGGCCGGATGGGGTACTAATAATAGACCATACAATATTACCGGATCCGGCTTTCAACATGTACTCCAAACGAATTTTTTCTTTTCCCATAGGTTAGCTTTTTAAAGTTTCGGTGGCAAATTAAGCCAAATTTTCTTATTTGCCATAATAAATGCTATGTTTTTTGAAATATTTATTAGCCACATACTAAGCTGTTTTTCTCTTTAAAAACGAATTTTACAAGAAAAAGTTCTCTGAAATGTTGCAATATTCAAAATAACCTTCTATCTTTGCACCCGCAATTGAGAAACGATGGCGGGATAGCTCAGCTGGTTAGAGCGCATGATTCATAATCATGAGGTCCCCAGTTCAATCCTGGGTCCCGCTACAATGAGCAATATTAGACTGTTGAGAGGCTTCCACTCTTGGCGGTCTTTTTAAAAACGATGGCGGGATAGCTCAGCTGGTTAGAGCGCATGATTCATAATCATGAGGTCCCCGGTTCAATCCCGGGTCCCGCTACACAAAACAAGGTATTTATGAGTTTGTTTCATGGATGTCTTGTTTTTCTTTTATTTTATGTGGACTTATTTTTCTTCTCATAAAGAATCACATTTGAATAATTTTATGTAGATTTGCTACTCATATCAATCAAAGTTGTAACTTTTGCTGAATTATGAAAAACGCATTCTATATGGAAGGGAATTTATGGCTATATAGATTATATCTTTGGGTGGCAATTTTATTATGGCTACCTGTATCCTTACCGGCCGTTGACCTTCCGAATTTAACTTTTCGTACTATTACTATTTCAGACGGCCTGTCTAACAATATTATTAATACTATTTATAAAGATAAAAGAGGCTTTACTTGGTTGGGCACCCAGACCGGATTAGATCGTTTTGACGGTATC
Organism: Phocaeicola sp. RTP21198st1_B8_RTP21198_201120; assembly: GCF_040929485.1. Lineage (NCBI taxonomy): Bacteria > Pseudomonadati > Bacteroidota > Bacteroidia > Bacteroidales > Bacteroidaceae > Phocaeicola > Phocaeicola sp. RTP21198st1_B8_RTP21198_201120. The sequence goes on from NZ_JBCOCI010000026.1 coordinate 36,725, forward strand.
AATGTGAAAAGTTTTCTTCAGTTTTCAGGACGTACCATTTTTTCCATAGCCGAAACAGATTCTGTTTATTTGTGGGTGGGTACAGATAAAGGATTATGGAGACTTGATAGGAAAACAGACCAAGTGAAATTGGTCACTTTGGATACAAAGTCGTTGGAAGTTAGATCAGTATTTGTAAGCCAGACAGGGCGATTACTGGTTGGAACAACTCACGGACTTTTTATCTATCAGGAGAATACTTTCAGGAAGGTGCTTTTCGGATCAAATGCTTTGTCTTCTACTAATTTTCTCACTGGCATTGTTGAAGGACATAAAGATACTTTTTGGCTGACTTCACAAGGTGGTTTGATAGAATATAATATTGTAACTGGTCAATCGGAAGTCTATACATATCAGGGTGATGAGAGGTTTGTTAATTATTTTTCTTGTCTGACTCTTTTAAAAGAAAAGCTATATTTAGGAACAGCCGGCAATGGTATGCTTGTTTTTGATATCGGTAAGACGGCTTTTTCTATTTGTCCTGAAGTGGAAAATGGATATATAAAAAGTATCATTGCTGTTAATGATGAGATATGGGTGGGAACAAATGGAAGCGGTATTAGAATAATCAGTGCGTCTACAGGAAAAGAGTTGTCGGCTATAGAGCATACTTCGAATGCGGATGCTATTTGTTCTAATGCAGTTTATTCTTTGTTGAAAGAGGATGATATGCTTTTTGTAGGTACTTACATGGGCGGATTAAGTTATACTCCGGCTCATGGAAGTTTCTTTTCTGTTTATTCTTATCCAGAGCTTTTTAATTCTTATAATATGAATGTACGTGCTTTTTGGGTGGATGCAGATGGGAAAAAAGTAATAGGCACGCGTGACGGACTTTATTATATTTCTGAAATGGAACGAAGGATAAGGCATTATACACACCGGAATTCCATTTTGCGTTCGGATATAATTTTGTCTGTAAAACCTTTCAATCGGGATTTTTTAATTGGAACTTATGGAGGGGGCTTGTACTTGCTTCACAGGAATACGGGTGAACTTTCCTTTCTTCAATCAGATCAATGTTTTATGCAAGGGTCATTTAATGGATATGAAAGGGATGTAAATAATAAATTATGGATCGGCAGTTCCAAAGGTGTGTATGTATATGATCATTTGACAGGGGAATATGAGGTTTATAACAGTCGTAATTCTTCTTTGTCGGTTAATTCTGTTTTTTCATTGAAGGCAGATTCGAAGGGCAGGATGTGGCTGGGCACGGGAGGAGCCGTTTTTATGTATGATAGGGTTGATGGAGTATTTAAATCGGATGTTTTTCCGGAACATGTTTTGCCATATACTAAAAGTGTACGGTTCATTTATGAGGATAAAAAGAAGAATTTGTGGTTTTGTGATGATAAGGAGGGGGTGGTTAAGGTAGATGAGTCTTTTACGACATTTGAACACATCACGATCGATGATTTCTTACCGAATAATTCTGTGATGAGCATAGTGGAAGATCCTAAGAATGGCGGATTATGGTTTGCTACTCAGAGGGGGTTACTATATATAAAGGAAGAGGAAAATTATCATAAGATTTTTTCGTTATACGATGGCATTCCCGGATATATTTTTAATTCTCCGGTACAGATAACGGATGATAATACGGTTTGGTGGGGAAATGAACGAGGATTGGTCTGTTATGATGCAGTAAAGAGCTGGAGTGAGATAGGAACAAAAAGGTCCAGCCTCCCGTGATTACTTCCATTTCAGTCGCAGGCAGACCTTTGTGCCCGGGAGAGACATTAATGCCCGTTTCTGCTCCATTTATAGATGAGGTGTTTCTGTCTGTAAATGATAATAATATTTCATTCACTTTCTCAGCCTTGAATTATGCAGTGGAGAATACGGATTTATACGAGTATTGTTTGGAAGAATATGATAAGGAATGGAAAACTTTGATGAAAGGAAATCAGGTTTCTTATACAGAACTTCCTGTTGGCGATTATATGTTTAGGGTCAGGGCGGCTTCCAATCCTGCAGCAATAAAAGCGGTAAGGGTGGTTGTTGCCGGAAATACGCCTTTTATAAGATGGATTGTGGTGTTAAGTGTAGTCGTTTGTTGTATTCTTATTTATTTTTACTCCGGGTTATTGGGGAAGTATCGCACAATGAAGGAATATATAAATAAAAAGACGGAACCATCCGAAGAAAACCGGAAAGAAAAATATCAAAAATCAAGGATGGAAGAGAAAACGGCCATGCTCATTATTGGGAAACTGAATGAGTGTATGGAAAAAGATCGGTTATATTTGAATCCTGATTTAAAGTTGCAGGATGTGGCAAAAGTGGTGAAATGTAATACTGGAGAGTTGTCCCAAGTGCTGAATATGTTTATGAATATTGGTTTCACGGATTATGTTAATAAATATAGGATAGACGAATTCATAAAAAGAATACAGGATAAGTCTGCCTCCAGATATACCTTGGTTTCTTTGTCGGAACAATGTGGTTTCAGTTCCCGTACTTCTTTTTTTCGTTCGTTTAAGAAGTTTAAGGGAATGTCACCTGCCGAATATATAAAGGAACATGGGATATTTATAAAGTAGCGTTTGGAATAGGGGTGTTACTCTAGTGATTGGATAGAAGAAGAGAGTTTCATATTTTTTTGAAACTCTCTTTCTTGTTGTGTAATTTGTTGATTCATAGTGCTGTATGGTCTTTTTGTTTCATCTAGTAGGTTGGGATTAATCCTACTTTACAAGATGGTTGAAAAGACATTTCAGTTTCTAATTTTGCTGATAGAAAAATATTTTTATCCATTAAAGAAACTGATACGATTATGAAAAGCAGAACTTTTTTTACTCTTGTTTTTATCTTTTTAGTTAGCATAGGATGTTTTTCGTGTAAAACGACTGCTACTGATGATTTTCCTGTTGATTCGGAAATTGCGTATTGCCGGTCTCAGGCTATGCGGACGCTGGTTTCTATTCCTTCGTTAGATAAAATTCCTAATTCTATGGATTTAGATAGTATTAAATGGCGTTATACACAGGCAGGCTCTTGGACTTGTGGATTTTGGCCTGGTATCCTTTGGTATTTATATGAGGATACTAAGGATAATATGTGGAGGGAAGCAGCAGGAAAAGTAACCGATATGATTGCTCCCTTGGCTTACAGGAAAGCAAAGAGTCATGATTCCGGTTTTATTATGATGTGTAGTTTGGGCAACGGTTATCGTTTGACAGGAAAACCGGAATATAAGGAAGGATTGCTGCATGCCGCAGATTCTTTGGCTATGCTTTATAATCCTGTTGTGGGTACTATTTTATCTTGGCCTGGAATGGTGAAAAAGGAAAACTGGCCGCACAATACTATTATTGATAATATGATGAATTTGGAACTTTTGTTTTGGGCTGCGCGGAATGGAGGGGGGCAGTATTTGTATGACATTGCCTGTAAACATGCGGAAACGACTATGAAACATCAATTCCGTAAAGATTATTCATGTTATCATGTAGCGGTGTATGATACGCTGGATGGTCATTTTATAAAAGGAGTTACCCATCAAGGATTGAGTGATGATTCTATGTGGGCCCGTGGACAGGCATGGGCTATTTATGGATATACCATGGTATATCGTGAAACACATGATGTGCGTTTTTTGGATTTTGCTCGGAAGGTATCGGATGTCTATTTGTCCCGTCTTCCTGAGGACATGATTCCTTATTGGGATTTTAATGCTCCGGAATTATCCTCAGGTGAACCGAAAGATGCATCGGCTTCTGCCATAACAGCCTCTGCTTTATTGGAACTTTCTACCTATATAAATGATAGTGATTCTGCATTTTTCTATCGGAATAAGGCTGTGGAAATGCTTCAGATACTATCCTCTCCGGCATACCAGGCTCGAAATAAAAAAGATGCTTTTTTATTGCATTCGGTTGGGCACATGAACAAGGGATGGGAAGTTGATGCTTCTATTAGTTATGCAGATTACTATTATTTGGAAGCATTGGTACGATTGAAACGTTTGAAAGAGAAACAATCTGTTTTGGCTAATTTATAAAACCATTGTTAATCCATCTATATTATGAATACACAATCTGTTAATACCAGTCTTTATCAAAAAGGGGATATCTCCTTGGAGAGAATTTATGGAAAATATAGGAATAGTTTTATTAGATATGCCGGAAAAGTGCTATCTGATGAATTTTATGCGGAAGATGTAGTGCAGGATGTATTTACAGGATTGTTTCAGCAAACAAATTATTTTGTGTCTGAAATGGCTGCATTAAAATGTATTTATATTGCTATCTATAATCGTAGTATTGATATGTTGCGTCATAAACAGATTGTGCAGCATTATGAAACTGCACATAGTGATAAAAAAAGGGAAGAAGTCAGTATTGGTGAATATAATGAGTTGCTTACTAAAGAATTTTTTATAATAGTTGAAAATGGAATAGATACTTTACCACCTAAATGTAAACAGATATTTGTAATGAAAAGTAGAAAATCACTTTCGAATTCAGAAATAAGTAATCTTTTAGGTCTGTCTCTTCGTACGGTTGAAAACCAGGTTTATATTGCCCGTAATGTATTACGAAAATATATTGACTCTTATTTATGCTCTTAAATTGATGATAATATGAAAAGACTATTTTTAGGAATTTTAGCAATATGTTGGGTTATTGGTGTGAAGGCGCAAGAAGTGTTCTCACCTGATGATAAAATTAATGTGCGATTCTTCTTGTCGGAAAAAGTATCTTTAATAATACAAGTGACTGACGGGCTGCTTCCAATGATACAGCCTGATGTTCCTTGCTATGGACGATTTGTTCCGCTTGTTTACCATTACCCCGATAGGGATTGTCAAATAATCCCAGCCAGAATTTGACACGAAGTATCTCGGCTACCCGTTTGTCAAGAGTTTCCTGAGAGATTTTACCGTCGGCAACAGCTTTACGAAGAGGCAAGATAAAATCAGCAGGCGGAGTGAAATGGGTACGGATATTCAGTCCTGCATTGACAGCCTGCGCTATTCCGTCTTCGTATGTATTCGCCACTTTATGTTTACTGGAGATAAATTCCACAGCTTCACTGTCCGATACGACATATCCTTTAAATCCCCATTCCTGACGTAATATTTCAGTCAGGAAATGATAACTTCCCGTAATGGGCTCTCCGTCATAGTCATTATAAGAACTCATCACTCCCAATGCTCCGGCTTCTTGAAATGCCATCCGGAAAGGTTCTATATATAAGGTACGCATTTCTCGTGGAGCTACGTGTGGATCAGTCCGCGTCTTTCCGTCACGCCCACCTACCGGAATGCTATAAACTGCAAAATGCTTTGGAGTAGCCACCAGGTTATGTTTTTGCAGACTGGTAATCATTTGTTTTCCCAGTTCTCCTACTAAATAAGGATCTTCTCCGTATGTTTCCACGCATCTTCCCCAGCGAGGATCTTGGGCGATATCAAGGATAGGAGAATAGATATTGGTATACCCCAGCGCTACAGCTTCTTTGGCTTCCACTTCACCGATACGGGCTATCAGCTCTTTATTCCAAGTAGCGCCCTGTCCGCATTGGGCGGGGAAATAAGTTGCCCGGTCATGACATAATCCGCGAATACCTTCATTGGTGAAATCTACGGGGATGCCTAAACGTGTTTCTTCTACAAACCAGCGTTGAATGGCATGCTTGGCATCCACATGTTTGGTGTAGGGAAAAGAATATTCGGACTTGAAAGTTCCCAGTCCGTTATGTTCTTCATCTATGTTCCCTATTCCGTCTTTCCATACCTCTGTTTTCCAATTGTCTTGGGGCAGGGCATCTTTCAGTACACGTCCTGAACCATAGAGGGTAGCCATCTGGCAACTTTTTTCTTCCAATGTCATTTGTGAGAGCAAGTCTTGTACCCTCTCTTCCAGTGGGGCTTTAGGATTTTCATATAGATCCATTTTTCCATTCTTGTTGAAATCTATCCATCCTTTGTGATAAATTCCATCCGGCGTATCTCCTGATACTTGTGTACAAAACAGGAAAGAGGCTACTGTAAATAAAGTGTGTTTATTCATGTTATCTAGGTTTTGTATATATGCTTAATACGTACAAAGATAGAATTTTACTCATCTCTCCGGAAGATATTCATAACTAAAGTTGAGTGTTTCTTGATTGTGATTCGTCTTTGTAATAAAAGTGAAGATAACTATGAAACATGTATTTTTATTTGGAATATTCGGTTGGTTCTTATCATTTACGCTTGTCGCACAAACAGGAATCTGGCAATGATCCGTACCCGTTCGTAATTTTAGCACTCATCCCAAGAATCCTGAGTCAAGGGCTTACTTGTGGATTCCCAGTCAGTGTGAACAAGTAAAAGCAATCTTGGTTGCCCAACACAATATGGAGGAAATTTCTATCCTTGAAGATGAGGTTTTCCGGCAGCGTATGGCTGAACTTGATGTTGCTCAAATATGGGTATGTCCTTCTTTCAATCACGGATTTGATTTTACGGATGGGGCATGGGAAACTTTGGATGGTCTTTTGGCAGATCTTGCTGAAGAATCTGGATATAAAGAGTTGTCTACAGCTCCTTTAATAGCTATAGGACATTCGGCAGCTGCTAGTTGGCCTTATTATCTTGCAGCCTATAAACCGGAACGTACATTGGCATGTATTTCTGTCAGTGGTCAATGGCCATATCATCGTGATAAGTGGTTATGTCCAGATATTTGGGGTGAGCGTAACATCAATAAAATCCCTTGTCTGGAAACCATGGGAGAATATGAATCAGCACATACATGGAGCAATGAGGGTTTGAAAGAACGTAAGGAACATCCATTGCTACCTTTAAGTATGTTGGCCTGTCCTGCTGAAGGCCATTTTGCCTATACCCCGGAAAAAGCACAATATATAGCTCTTTATATTAAAAAGGCAATGCACTATGGACATGTGGATCCGACAAAGGAAGGATGGTTGATGGAGCGATGGAAAAAAAATGAAAAACCTTCTTGTATTCCGGCACCGGTAAATCAATTTAAAGGTGATCCTGCACAAGCTTTTTGGTTTTTTGATCGTGAGATGATAGAGGCTACTTTGGCGTATCAATCCCGATATTACGATATGAAGCCACAATTGGTAAGTGTGTCTCAAAACGGAAAAACAGTATCCCAACAGAATACTCATTTACAAGTTCACCCGGCTTTTATGCCACAGGAAGATGGTATCACATTTCAATTGACCCCTGTTTTTTGGGATACTGTTCCAGGAGAAAGTCCCCGACTTTCCAATTGGACTGATTTGCCTGTTGGGGCATCTGTTGGTCATGCTGGAAAAACTCCGGTCCTGCAGATGATTACCGGCCCAGCTGTTTTAGTTGATTCTGTGACATTTCGAATACAATGGAATCGGGGAACTTTATGGACGGACAAGAAATCGGATATTGTTTTTTCTATAACTCATCCGGGAGACGAAGAATATAAACCGGCTGTTCAGCAAGCTCAGGTGACAATTCCGGTTAAAAATACGGAAGGACAGCAGCAACATATTAAGTTTGCAACGTTACCGGACATAAAGCGTGGTACTAAGTACGTTTCTTTATCTGCTGTTTCCAGTTGTGGCTTGCCGGTCGATTTTTATGTGGAATCGGGACCGGCTTATGTGGATGGTAATCGATTGATATTAACTGCTATTCCTCCTAAAACCACCTATCCGGTAAAAGTAACTGTAATAGCATGGCAATACGGAAAAAACTCTGATCCTAAGATAAAGACTGCAGAGCCGGTAAAGCAAACATTTTATATTCGGTAACTTTAAATTTGAATGGAAGAGGCGGATGATAAAATAATTCATTTGGATTGAGTGGAATAGCTTTATGATACGTATTTTTGTGAAAGAGAATGAATAGAATTATGAGAAAGATCGTTTTATGGATATGCTTGCTTGTAACAAGTGTATTATATGCACAGGAAACTTCCTTATCGGTGAAACTGTCACAAGGTCATCCCCGTTATCTGACGGATAGTAATGGCAAAGTTGAAACGCAGAAGTTGATAAAGGAAGAACCGTGGGCACAGGAAGTGTTTGAAAAGTTAAAGCAACGGACTGACCGGTATGCTGACCGAGGGCCTGAATGGCTTACTTCCCGTTTGCAAATGTATTGGAAAACTCATGCAACGGAGGTATATATTAAAGGAGAATATTATGATCATGCAGGAGGAGAGAAGGCGCCGGCTCCTACGGTGATGTATACCGGTGCACGCAGTCATGCAGCTAACTATGTACGTCCCAAGCTGGAAGATTTGAAGCCTTATCAGGAAGATGCTCGGGGAATGTATCTGGCAAATGGGACGTTGGAAGGCAGACCGTACGAATGGGTGAATATCAGTAAAACCGGAAATATCATCCAAAGTATTAATGTAGAGATACTGGGTATCGCCCGTGATGCCGCTTTTCTTTGGTGGATGACCGGGGAGAAGAAATATGCTGATTTGGCAGCTTCGGTATTTGACACTTATATGACGGGGATTTATTACCGGAATGTTCCCAAGGATTTGAATCATGGACATCAGCAGACTTTGGTGGGTATGAGCAGTTTTGAAGTCATTCACGAGGATGCTGTGAATGCTTTGGTTCCATTGTATGATTTTTTATATGATTATTTGAAAACCGATAAGGCTGATAAGATGGACATCTATGCCGGAGCATTCAAGAAATGGGCGGATAATATCATTGATAATGGAGTGCCGCATAATAACTGGAATCTGATGCAGGCACGTTATATCATGAGCATCGGCATGATTTTGGAATCTGATGCTTCTTATCCGGATAAAAAGGGAGGCGAGTATTATATTGATTATGTGTTGAATCGTTCTTCCATCCGTCAATGGTCACTGAAACAGCTTGCTGATTATGGTTATGATGCTGAAACCGGTATTTGGGCTGAATGTCCGGGTTATAGTCAGGTAGTTGTCGGGGATTATACGGATATGGTCACTATCTTTGACCGTAATTTGGGTATGGACCTGACCGAGGAGATTCCTGTCATAAAAAAAGCGGTGGCCGCCGACCCGCAATATTTGTTTCCGGATTGTATGACAATGGGTTTTGGCGATACACATCCCGGTAAATTGAATCCTGCTATCTTTGCCCGTATGGTAGCTAATGCCCAGAAACATGGTAAAAAAGATCAGGAAAGACAATTTACTGCTATGTTGAAGTTATTTGATCCCGATGCCTCCAAACCGGCGACTGAAAAGAAAAATGTGAGGGTGGCGGTAACTTCTTTTTTCAGTGACAAGCCTTTGGTAATTGATGATAAGATACCTGCCGGTGATATCAATGATTATGTAACTCCTACTTTTTATGCTCCCAATGCCAGTTGGTTGGTGCAACGCAATGGCATGGACAAACGTCATAGTTTGATGATTGCCCAAAATGCCAGTGAAGGGAATCACATGCATGCCAATGGCATCAGCATGGAACTTTATGGAAAAGGATATCGTCTGGCACCGGATGGAGGTATTGGCTTGACCCTTTATTCCGGTTTGGATTATTTGGAGTATTATAGTCAGTTCCCTGCACACAATACGGTTTGTGTAGATGGAATCTCTTCTTATCCGGTTATGAAAAGCAATCATGCTTTCAAATTATTGAACTGCTACCCCGAAGCAGGGATGAAAGTAGATTATCAGCCTGTGAGTTATAGTGAAGTCTTTTTCCGTGAACCTGAATCACAAGCTGATCAAAACCGTATGATGAGTATTGTGACTACAGGAGAAAAGAACGGATATTATGTCGATATTTTCCGTAGCAGGAAAGTGGAGGGAGGAGATAAAATGCATGATTATTTTTATCATAATATGGGACAAACCATGAATTTGACTGCTGCTGACGGGAGCAGCTTGTCTCTTCAACCAACGGAGGAACTGGCTTTTGCTGGGGCACATATATATGCCTATTCGTATTTGTTTGATAAGAAAAGTGCCGAGACGTCCAAAGATATTAAAACAACGTTTACTATACAGATGCCGGATGAGGATAATATCAGTATGAATATGTGGATGAAAGGTGCTCCTGAACGTAAAGTCTTCTCGGCTTTGAGCCCGATGACTGAAGGATTGAGCCGGATTCCGGATATGCCTTATGCTATCAAAGAGCAACCTACGTTGACTTTTGTAGCCCGCCAACAAGGTGAAGCTTGGAATCGTCCGTTTGTAGCTGTTTATGAACCTTCTTCGGTAAAGGAGCCGGGATGTATTTCCTCCGTTACTTTTCCAGAAGTGGAAAGTGGTGTGGCTGGAAGTCATGTCGGAATTTGTATCCAACAAAAAGAGGGACGTGTGGACCGGATTATTTCTTCGGATGATGCAGGCCATTTGTGTAAAAGTGGAGAAATGACTGTACAAGCAGCTTATGCATTGTGGGGAAATAAACAAGGCGATGATTGTATTTTCTTTTTGGGAGGAGGTACACTATTGAAAACTCCACATGTTGAAATAAGTTCATTGACAGTAACAGATGTGATGTTGGTGTATAAAGAGGGCGTTTGGAAATATGCAGCTTCTACACCTTGTAAAGTCAGGATGAATGGAAAAGAATATAATTTGTTGCCCGGACATGATTTACGCAAACTTTGATATAAACTTTCTTTTATAAAGTAATCTTTTTAAATCATCATCCTTTCTTTTTCATACAGCAAATAAGAAGTGGATGATGATTTTTTCTTTTTTTGATAGGGAAAATATATTCCCTTTTCACTATATTTGCATTATTTGATAAACACGAGGTTCCAAATATGCACAATGTAATGAAAAACATTTTAAGATTTATATTTATATTGTTTCTTATATTCTTGTCTTTACCCGTTTTTTCTCGTTCCTATGCTTTTCGTGGCTTGTCTGTAACTGAGGGATTATCAGATTTGGTAGTAAATGCCATTTATAAAGACTCTTTGGGTTATGTATGGTTGGGAACCGGTAATTCACTGGAATGTTTTGACGGGATTCATTTCAAGCATTATCTTATTCCGGGCTCAGATGAAAAATTGAAACGGGTGAATGCCATTGCCGAAATGCCTGGCAATGAATTGTGGATGGGGAATGGCAGTGGACTATGGCGTGTCAGTAGAGCGAAAAACAGTTTGGAACCCATTGCTCGTGAAACGATAGGATATGCTGTGCGCTCTCTTTTACATGATGGGAAAGGAATACTTTATATCGGAACAGAAAGAGGACTTTTCATTTATAAAGAAGGGAGCCTGAACCAAATTATGATAGATCCTAATATGTTGTCGGCGGCGAATTCGATTGGTGGTTTGAATTTGGGGGAAGATGGAATACTTTGGATGGCTACGGAGAATGGTCTTTATTCCTTACAACTCTCAGATGGAAAAATAGTGGCTTATCATAATGTGGTGGAAGAGAAACATGTTTGTTCCTTTAAGAATATAGCCCGGATAGGGAGTATGCTTTATTTGGGAACGATGGGACAGGGAATCATCAGTTTTGATACACAAACTAAAGAATTTGCCCGTTTTGTTGATGTAGGTTGTAATGTCATTTCTTCTTTGTCCGGTGATGGCAAAAGCCTTTTGTATGTAGGGACGGATGGTAACGGAGTTCATTTTGTATCAACGGATAAAAAGAAAGTTGTTCGTTCCATGCGTCATGAAACAGGGAAGGATGAGACTTTGCGTTCTAATTCCGTTTATTCTGTTTTGGTTGATAAGGAAGGATTGATATGGGTAGGATTCTATCAGCTGGGATTGGATTACACATTATATCAGAGCGGGTTGTTCTCCACTTATACGTATGCTCCTTTTTTTGATTCCGGAGATATGCCGGTACGTGCACTTGCCATCGAGGGGAAGGAAAAGCTGATCGGATCTCGTGACGGACTTTTTTATATTGACGAAGAAAATCATCGTTATAAAAGTTTCAAGGTTCCACAGTTACGCTCAAATATGATTTTCAGTTGTCTGTATTATCAGAATGAGTATTATATAGGTACATACGGTGGGGGAATGTATGTTTTCAATCCTGTAACTTTGACACTCAGAGATTTTGCCCCCGATGAAGGAATGCCTTTCAGTAAAGGACATATTTTCTGTATCAAGCAGGATAATGAAAGTAATTTGTGGATAGGAACATCTTTAGGAATATTCTGCTATAAAAATGGCAGACAGATAGCTCATTATACCAGTGCCAACTCTAAGTTGCCGGAAGGGAATGTATATGAAATTTATTTTGATTCCACCCATAAAGGATGGATATGTACGGAGAATGGAATGTGTATTTGGGACCCTTCCGTCCGGACATTAAAAACCGATGTGTTTCCTGAAGGATTTATTCATAAGGAAAAAGTAAGAGTGATCTACGAAGATTCCGACCATGATCTTTATTTTTTTCCGGACAAAGGCTCGCTTTTTATCTCTGATTTATCAATGACTACTTTCAGACGTTTGCAGCCGGGGACTCCTCTGGATGGGAATGATGGTATGTTTGTTGTGGAGGATCGTGAAAAGTGGTTATGGCTGGGAACTAACAATGGTTTGTTCCGGTATGATAAGAAAGACTGTTTTATTCCTTATAATTTTGTCGATGGCATTCCCAGTTCCATATTTACTCTTTGTCCGCCGGTGCGTGATGAGAATGGCATTTGGTTTGGAAACTCCAAAGGGCTTCTGTATTTGGATGCAGTGCGGATGAATCAGAAGAAATCCATTCCCTATCCGGTTGCCATAACAGATGTATGTGTAAATGGAAAATCTGTAGTGCAATCTGTTGTGAGAGATGGCGGCAAGAGTGAAATTTCATTGGAGTCTTCTCAAAAGAATGTTACCTTTTACTTTTCCGATTTCAGTTATACGGCACCTGCCTTTATGTCATATGAATATCAGTTGGAGGGTGAGGATGCCGGATGGATAGCTGTGACAGGTCGTTCGGATATGACTTATTATGATTTGCCGTCCGGTACCTATACTTTTAAAGTAAGGCGGACGGGGAATCCAGAGTCGGAAACTCAGATGACGGTTAAAATCGCTTCTTCTATCAGTATATGGAGCATAGTGTTTATCGTGATAGCAGTGGTGACCGGAGGTATTGCTATTCTTTTGTCAAAGAAGAAAGAGGGAGAGGACGAAAGGGAAGAACCAATGCCTGGTCCTGCTAAGGTTATAGAAAAGGAAATACAACCGGTTGAGGAAACCAATGTTGTAGCGGAAGAAAAGTATAAGACAAATAAGATAAGTGTGGAAGAATGTAAACGGTTGGCGGATAAATTGGAGATTGTTATGCATAAAGAAAAGCCTTATACCAATCCTAATTTGAAGATTGCCGATTTGGCCGCCTCTATCGGAACCTCATCTCATACTTTGTCCTATTTGTTTAATCAGTATTTAAACCGTAATTATTATGATTATATTAATGATTATCGTATAGCTGAATTCAAGCGCTTGGTGGAGAAAGATGAATATGCTAAATACACTTTGAGTGCTTTGGCAGAGTTGTGCGGATTCAGTTCACGGGCTTCTTTCTTCCGATATTTCAAAAAAGCGACAAATATCACTCCCAATGAGTACATCCGAAGTATTGGGAAAAACAATGAATAACCTCGCTATTTCTTGTTGAGAGTATCAAATTATTATATGATACTGATAGTCTCAAATCCTTAAGCTGCTATAAATTAGCAGCTTAAACTGTTTTTGTCTAGGGTAATGATATGAGATTTATTGGAACCGGAAAAGTGCTTTTCTTGTTCTTCTACCTTCTATATTTGCATTCGTAAATGTAACCCAAAAAGCTGAAGACATGAAAAACATATCCATGAAATCTATTCAATTAATAAAAGACTCTTATGCGAATTATCATCATTCGGTCTATCTGTATCTTTATTATAAGATAGGTCATAAAGAAGAGGCAGAAGACTTGGCACAAGATGTGTATGTACGGCTGATGGATTACGATCGGATGCTCTGTGCAGAAACTATTAAGTATTTCATTTTTACCATTGCCCGTAATTTGGTGACTGACTATTTACGTCGTTATTATAAGAGGCAGGAAGTGACTTCTTATTTATATGAGCATGCGGTAACTTATACAAATGAGACTGAGGCTCGTGTGGTGGCTGATGACTTGGAAGCATGTGAGAAATATAGATTGTCTTTGCTTCCTCCACAGCGTCGTACTATTTATGCAATGAGTCGTTTTGAAGACAAATCTATTTCAGATATTTCAGAGGAATTAAATCTTTCGCATCGTACCGTTGAAAACCATTTAAGGATAGGGCGGCATGAGGTGCGCGAGTTTATCAAACAGTGTATATAATAAGAAAACAACAATAAAACTGTTAATATTAAATTTCAAGTTTATGAAAAACGAATTCTTTAAATTTTCATCGAGAAGAATCTTGTTTTCTACGGTGATGGCTTCTGCCTTGTTGGCAGGTAGTCCGCAGGCTGTATTTGCAGAGGTGAATGAGTTACAGTCTGTTATGCAGGCTGGTACAGTGAAAGGTCAAGTAGTGGATGCTGCCGGAGAACCTGTTATTGGTGCCACGGTACAAGTAAAAGGTACGACTAATGGTACAATTACCGATTTTGATGGTAACTTTATATTGAATAATGTCCCGGAAAAAGGCATATTGGTTATTTCTTATATCGGATACAAGGCTCAGGAAGTAAATATATCAGGGAAAACGAGCATTAAGGTTGTTGTGAAAGAGGATACCGAGGTGCTGGATGAAGTAGTAGTGGTTGGTTACGGTGCCCAAAAGAAAGCTTCTTTAACTAGTTCTATTAGTCAGATCAAGGGGGATGAGGCTTTTAAAAATAAGGGTATTGCTAATGCTACAGTCGCTTTGCAAGGTGAAGTTCCGGGATTGACAATTACACGCACTTCTACTCGTCCGGGTAGTGAGGGAGCAGAGATGAAAATACGTGGTGATATTTCTGTCAACGGAAAATCTTCTCCATTAGTTATCATTGATGGTATAACTGGTTCATTGGATGAGTTAAATGCCATGGATGCAAGTGATATTGAGAATATTTCAGTTCTGAAGGATGCTTCAGCAGCGATTTATGGTGCCCGTTCAGCCTCAGGAGTTGTACTGGTGACAACAAAGCGTGGTAAGAAAGGAAAGGCTCAAATATCATATAGTGGTTCAGTTAGTCGTACAATTAATGGTATTCAGCCCCCTATCACAAATAATCAGGAATGGTTGGATATGTTTTATGAAGCTCAATATAACGATGCTGCCGCTTTAAATCCTAATTTGACTACTGCTGATGAAATTCATAAAGCTGTGAATTGGTGGATATTTAATTCTTTTGGAGGTCCAACTCTGGATCAATCAGATATTGATCCGGCTACTGGTGCACCAACAGTATATAAGGGAGAAACACTTTTTAATGCCCTTCGTGCAGGTAAAGTCTTGACATTACAAAATGGCGATAAGGTAGAACGTTGGGATCCAAATGTGTATATGATGGATTATCTTTATGGTCAGGCAACTTCCCAAAAGCATTCGATTAGTATTTCGGGAGCAGATGAAAAATTCAGTTATCGGGCATCTTTGGGATATGCGGATAATAATTCACAATTGAAAGTTGCTAATGATGGAGAAAAAAAATATAGTGGTCGTTTAAATGCTGATTATCAAGCGACAGATGCTTTGAAATTTGAAACAAACATGTCGTATGACAAACGTGATATTATAACTCCAACTACTGATGTGGGAGCTGGATATTTTGACCCTTGGTTTTGGACTGTGTATAATCAAAATGGTCAGGCTTATGATACATTCAGTGGTAACCGGAATCCTATTGGCGGGTTGACTCAAGGGGGGGGAAAGAAAAATTCATTGACAACCTTCAGAGGAAGTGCCAAAGCGACTTATGATTTTTCTAAATGGGTAAAAGGACTTTCTATTTCAGCTTCGGGAGCTTATAAAACTGTACAGAGAAATATGCAGGAAGTGAAGAATAAAGTACAATATTATGATTGGGTAGGTACACAGACTGGTAATAAGCAAGGTCCCGGACAATTGAAAGAAGAAATAGAAAAATGGGAAAACATTACTTTAGGTGCTTTTGCTAATTATAACCGTACTTTCGCTGATGTACATAGCGTTTCTGCCATGTTGGGTATGACTGCCGAACAAGAAACATATAAAAAGGTAGGTGCGGTTCGTAAATCCGGTGCTGTTTATCCGGGGTCCGGATTAACAGATTTGGATGTATGGGTAAATGGAAATAATAATGAGGCATACGGTGGACAGAATTCTTGGGGATTGGTTTCTTATTTAGGACGTTTAAATTATACTTATGCTGATAAATACTCAATAGAGATATTGGGACGTCGGGATGGGTCTTCTAAGTTAGCGAAAGAACAACGTTGGAAGAATTTTTACTCTATTTCTGGTTTTTGGAGACTTTCAAATGAAGACTTTTTAAAAGATGTTTCATGGTTGAGTGATCTGAAGCTGCGTTATAATTATGGTAGAACGGGTAGTGTGGAAGGTATTGATAATTACGAAAGGTTTGCTACTATCAAAACTGGTACGACTATTTTTGGTATAAATCCCGGTACGCATACTTCATTGTGGGTAGACGGTATGAGATCTGCGGACCGTACATGGGAAACTATCGACAGTCACGATGTGGGAGTGGATTTTGCCTTTCTCAGTAACCGTTTGAGAGGTTCATTTGATTATTTTATCAAGACCAATAACGGAATGTTTATTGATGTACAATATCCTTCTATTTTAGGTGCGGCTGCTCCTAAAAGCAACAATGGTAAGTTTCGTGCCCGTGGTTGGGAATTGGCTTTGAATTGGGATGATCAAATAGGTCAGGTGAAATATAGTATTGGAGGATCTCTTTCGGATGCATGGTCAAAAGTGCTTGAATTAGCTAATAATGAAAATGTACCCAATGAGGGTAAGAATGAAAATCGCTTGATAGGAATGCCAAGACAAGCATTGTATGTATACCAGACTGATGGAATTTTCCAAAATGCGGATGAAGTGGCTGCATATTATGAAAAGTACTATTGGAATGCGGATCATTCAGGACCGAAAGCTAATAATATTCTTCCTGCACCTCAGGAGGCGGCTACCAATACACTTCGTCCGGGTGCTCGCAAAGTAGTCGATTTGAATGGCGACGGTGCTATCACGAAGGATGACCTTTACTATGCAGGAGATATGGCCCCTCGTTTGACATTTGGCTTTAAATTGGGGTTGGAATGGAAAGGAATCGACTTCTCGGCTTTCTTCCAGGGAGTAGGTAAACAAGTATTGTTAAGAAATGGATATTTGGCTGCTCCATGGACAACAAATTATGTTCTGCAAAATAAAAACTTCGCAGGGAAAATGTGGAGTGAGAATAATCGGGATGCAGAATATACTATCGCTTCACGTGATCAGGATTTTAATAAGTGGAACTATAATAACAAAGATGTCAGTGTTCAGAATAATCGGTACGTCCGTTTGAAATCTTTGGTAGTAGGGTATTCATTGCCTCAAAAGTGGATTTCAAAAGCCGGACTCAGCAAACTGAGAGTTTACTTCTCCGGTGATGACCTTTGGGAATGGACAAAAGTAAAGGATGGATATGATCCGGAATATGGTGAAAATTCAAATAATACATTCCCGTTCAGCAGACTGCTGACATTCGGAGTAGATGTTACATTCTAATAATCTGTTAAAATATAAACGTATGAAAACCATAATAAATAAATTTTTTCTTGTATCGGCTGTAGTGATGGCATTGACAGCATGCAGTGATTTTCTTGATAAAGAACCGTTGTCTCAGGGAACAGAGGCTATTGTGTTTAAGACTCCTGAACATTTTGAACAGGCTGCCAATGCTTTATATAATCCTTAATTCCGCAACACTATTATAAATTAAACTTTTTAAGTACCTGAGCAACAAAAAGTTGCTCAGGATTTTG